>JAMPKV010000006.1:300000-378381 GCA_039962225.1 Microcoleus sp. AS-A8 | reverse complement strand
GGAGGCATGGCTGATGGTGTTGTTTCTTTCATGAGTTGAATTTTAACCTGAAACCCTTAAATCATAAGCATTATACTCTATTTGGTTCTTTATTTTTGTTTAAGTCCCATTAGAGAGAAATAATGCAACAGATAGACCGAATTATTGGAGGCTTGCTCGTTGGTATTGGTCTTTTGCAATGGATAGCAACGCCTATCTTCTTTCGCCAATTTGAGGAACCAGCGGCATGTTTTTTTAACGGAGGAATAACTTTAATATTCCTGGCAGCCTTCAATCTCCTGCGAATTCGACCTATCATTCTTATGTCGAGAATCAGAAATAAACGGTTACAAAAGCTCGGACAATTTTTCCTGTATCTCGCAATTATAGGTATTGAGCTTTAAATTTGAGCAGATTTATAACTACGGATGCTTATCCGATGAAATCCTTCTTGAATGAAACTAAAATTAACTCATACCTTGGAGCAAGATGCTCTTTTTTTCTTAATCAACCAGCCAAGCCCACCCCCTATTAGTATGCCCACTGGCGTACTAGGTTCAGGTATCGATTGGGGTTGGGAAGGGATAAATTCTGCACCTGATAGCCTTACCGCATAGTTCCCTTCATGAATGGGCTGTCGATTATTGTATTGACCCGTACCGTCAATTTTCAGTACGTATTCTCCGGCTGACAAGTTGTTAAAATTGACTTGCGAAATTCCAGAAGTATAAGAAATTTGACTACCTGCTATATTTCCTAAACCCCAGGTAAAATTACCCATAAAATACCCACCCATCAAAGAGCAATTGCTATTAAAAAGTTGAAAAGCTGGAAAAGTATTCACTGGAAATGGCATATTGAAATAAGGGCCTGTTTCAATTGCCAAAATTCCTAGTCCACTAAAGTAAAAGCGAAAATAGTCGTTATCTTGCTTTGATGTGATGTTTCCCTCAATTCTCTCTAAGAAGTTGTTGTCCAATCCACTCACAGCCTGGGCACTGTTAAATGTATTTCCGGCATCATCGATCTCGAAGAATGTGGCAGCTTGGGCAGGAAATTTAATGAACCAAAAGTTTATTCCTGTGAGAGTTGTAGCAATGGATATTTTTAGGTAACTATTCACTTTTACTTCCAGTTTCCGAGTTTCATTAATTCATGTTTAAGTAATCTAGGGTACACAGAGCGTTACCAAAAACATAAGAGTAACAAGGGCAATAAAGATGTATTTTCCCTACTGTCAATCACTATCTCATAAAAGCTTCCTGGAAATTGCACGAGTCAAGAGTGATCAGCTTAAAATTTATTTTACATTTAGGTTACACCATTATCTTGTGCCAGAAGATTTTACGGAGAGTGTGTACCAAGACTTTGGAAATCTGTCTGGAGTCTTCTGGTTCAACCGATTGGCCTCAAGCTATAACATACGTTGTGAATATCATCTACCCTTGAATTAAGAGCAAAGGAATGCGCTGTGAAAATTCTAATCGTGGAAGATGACCCAGCGACCAGCGCAGCACTGGCTGATGCTTTAACCGCGCATCACTATACCGTTAATCTGGCGGAAGATGGGCAGATGGGGCTGGCTCTGGCGGCGCGGTTTGAATATGACCTGGTGTTGCTAGATGTGATTATTCCCCATCTGGATGGAATTAGCTTGTGTAAGCAGCTTCGTGCTCAGGGGTATCAAAGCCCAATTCTGTTGCTGACGGCAAAGGATAGTGCGACCACACGCGTCATCGGACTGGATGCCGGAGCGGATGATTATGTGGTCAAACCGTTTGAGCCAGAGGAGCTGCTGGCACGGATTCGTGCCTTGCTACGGCGTGGAAAATCGCTACCTGCTTCGGCAATGACCTGGAAAAATCTGCGCTTCGATCCGGTGAATGGGGCAGTGACCTGTGGCGATAAATTGTTGCATCTTACACCCAAAGAGTATTGTTTGTTGGAGCTATTTCTGAGAAATCCCAAGCGTATTTTTAGCCGGGGGGCAATTTTGGATCGTCTGTGGGATTTCGCTAAGTCACCCGGTGAGGAAACGGTTAGTACCCATATCAAGTGTTTGCGTCAGAAGTTAAAAAGAGTAGGGGTTGCCGATCTGATCGAAACTGTACATGGTTTGGGCTATCGGCTCAGACCTCCTGCCGAAATTCAAGCCACACAAGTAACGACTTCCCCATCGTTGCCGAGTCAGAAACCGGAAACGGCTCGTCGGAAAGTCTCCGCTCGGACGGCCAAGATTTGGGAGAAGTTTCATGATAAATTGGCAGCCCAACTGTGTGTGCTGCAACAGGCATCGCAGGCATTGAGTATAGGTAACTTGACACCTGAGCTGAAACAACAAGCTCAGCAAGAAGCCCACAAGTTAGCCGGCTCGTTAGGAATTTTTGGATTCCTCGAAGGTTCTCAAATTGCCAGAGAGTTAGAAGATTGGTTTTTCCCTCAAACAATTTTGGATGAGGAGCAGGCAGGACAAATTGCCACACGGGTCGAGCAACTAAAACAGGTGTTGCAGGAGAAGCCGGACGTAGAAGCGAAGACAGCGCCAGCGACTTATACACCGCTCATCCTGATTGTCGATGATGACCTGATGCTGGCCGATCGGGTGAGAATTGAGGCGATCGCCTGGGGACTGCGGGTTGAGGTGGCGACCGATCTGGAGGTTGCCCGCAAAGCGATAGCTCAATCTCCGCCCAATGTGATTCTCCTGGACTTGAATTTTCCCGGTTTAGAGAATGGCTTTACCTTACTCAAAGAATTGAGCCAGCGTATTCCGAAGATTCCCGTACTAGCATTGACGGGACGGGGAACACTGAGCGATCGCTTGGAAGTTGCTCGCTTAGGTGGGTATGTTTTCTTAGAAAAACCGTTGCCTACCTATGAAATTCTCAAAGCGGTGACGGATGTACTCAGCCAAAACCAGGTTAACCATCACAATCGGGTGTTAATTGTGGATGACGATGCGGCAGTCACAGATCACTTAGCTACCCTGTTGAAACCGTTGGGTGTGGAAGTTACCCAACTCAATGAGCCGCAGCGGTTTTGGGAGGTACTCATTAGCACGACACCTAATCTGCTCCTGTTCGAGCTGGAAATGCCCGGTTTCAATGGAATTGAGTTGTGTCAAGCTGTGCGGAGCGATCGGCGGTGGCACCAGTTGCCTATTCTGTTTCTTTCTGCTCATACACAAGCGGCTGATCTCGATCGCGCCTTTACAGCTGGAGCCGATGATTATCTCAGCAAGTCTCTGACTGAGGCAGAACTGGCAACCCGAATTATTCATCGTTTGAAACGGGTTGGTTTTCAACAGGATAGTGCTGGAACAGACCCAAACAGTTGTGAGAAGTGCTGACCTTCACAAGGCAGAAGATAGAAGGCAGAGGGATTTTAGGCTCCCACGTTTTAAAAACGTGGGATTGAAAAAGGATGTTTTGATTCAAGAGCAGTACTCTTGCGGAAACCTTAGAACAGATAAGATATCCAGTCATGAACAGAGTAATGAGTTCCAGCCTTTACCGTCGATTGGCTCCCTATGGTGTGGCGATCGCCTCAGTGGGAATGGCTGTGGGGCTAACCCTCTGGTTGGAGCTATTTATGACCCGAACGTTGGGGGCTTTTTTCTATATTGCGGTGTTCGTCAGTAGCTGGTACGGTGGTTTTCGACCCGGCCTTATGGCAGTCAGTTTCTCGGTTCTAGCCATTAATTATTTCTTTATCCCACCGCTTGAGCATCTTCAAGTTGCCGATCCGACTGATAGAGTACGGTTAGGCATTTTTGCTCTGGTTGCTGTGATCATCAACTTGTTGAACGATAACTTACGCACCAGTAAGTGGGAAGTTGAGCAACTGAGCCAGCGATTATTGCAAGAGAATGCCGAACGATTGAAAACAGCGTTAGCGGCTGCGCGGATGGGACTGTGGAACTGGGATATGGTCACCGGAGCCATTACCTGGTCGCCGGAACACGAGCAGTTGTTTGGGTTGGCTGTTGGTACCTTCGATGGTCGATATGAAACCTTTGATGCCTGTTTGCATCCGGATGACCGAGAAGGACTCAATCAGGCGATCACACAAGCACTTGAGAACCATAGTGCCTACCAGCATGAGTATCGTGTTGTCTGGGCTGATGGCAGTATCCACTGGCTTGAGGGACGAGGGCAGGCATTCTACAACGAGGCAGGGCAGCCGATTCGGATGACAGGAACCATCATGGATATTGACACTCACCAACAGGCAGAAGCCGCCCTCAAACAGGCCAAAGCCGAACTGGAAACGCGAGTGGCACAACGCACGGCTGAGTTGACCCAGGCCAATGCCCAACTTCAAGCACAACTGTTGCACCGACAGCAAATCGAATCGGCTCTGAAGCAATCCGCTCAAGAGATTCAAGACCTCTACGACAATGCCCCCTGTGGTTACCACTCCCTCGATCACGAAGGTCGGTTCATCCGCATTAACAACACAGAACTCCAATGGTTAGGCTATGACCGCGATGAAATTATTGGCAAAAAATTTACTGACCTCCTCTTACCAGAAAGCTTGCCAATCTTTCAAGCAAATTTTCCACAATTTAAGCAGCAAGGTTGGATCGAGAACCTAGAATTTCACTTGATTTGTCAAGATGGTTCAAGTCTACCGGTATGTTTGAGTGCAACAGCTCTCAAAGATATATCCGGCAATTTCATCATGAGCCGTTCCATCATCTTTAATATCAGCGAACGCAAACGCACAGAAGTCGCCTTAAAAACTTCCCAGGTTCGATTTGCAGGCATTGTAGAGATTGCCAAAGATGCGATTATCTCGGTGGATGCTAACCAACGAATTACGCTATTTAACCAGGGAGCGGAAGCAATTTTTGGCTACACGAGTGAGGAAATTTTGGGGCAACCCCTTGACCTGCTTCTGCCGGAACGATTTGTCACACCCCACCGCCGCTATATGAGCGGCTTTGCTCACTCAGATGGCAAAGCTAGACGGATGGGAGAGCGCAGCGAGATTTTTGGTCTTCGCAAAGATGGGAGTGAATTCCCGGCAGAAGCGTCCATTTCCCGATTAAACCTGGGTAACGAGACGCTTTTCACAGCGATCCTGCGAGATATCAGCGATTACAAGCAAGCAGAAGCCACTTTATCTCAATTGGCAGCGATCGTTGAGTCTTCAGAAGATGCCATCATCAGCAAGTCTTTGGACGGTACGATCACCAGTTGGAATGCCAGTGCCCAAAAACTATATGGTTACACACCAGGCGAAGCGATCGGGCGTTCAATTTCTCTGCTTCTTCCCGCCGATAAGCTGGATGAAGAAGCTCAATTCTTGGAGCGACTTCAGCAGGGAGAACACATTCAGCACTACGAAACAGTACGCAAGCGAAAAGATGGAACTGTCGTCGATATCTCTCTAACCGTCTCTCCCATCAAAGATGCAACAGGTAAAATTATTGGTGCCTCTAAAATTGCTCGTGACATCACACAGCAACGGGCAATCGCTAAGATGAAAAGCGAATTTATCTCGATTGTCAGTCATGAACTCCGCACTCCGCTCACCGCGATCCGAGGCTCACTAGGGTTAGTGGCGCATGGCATTTACGACAAGAAACCGGAGAAGAAACAGCGGATGATCGAAATTGCAGCGAGCCAGAGCGATCGCCTCGTGCGTCTGGTTAATGATATTCTCGACTTGCAGCGGTTGGAATCTGGCAAAATGAAGCTCGTGATGCAAGCGTGCGATGCTGCGAATTTAATCCAGCAGTCGGCTGACACCATGCGATCCTATGCGGAACAAAACCAGATTCAGCTTGTGGTTCATCTATTACCGGTTCAAGTTTGGGCATCCCCGGATTCCATCATCCAAACCCTGACAAATCTGCTCAGCAACGCCATCAAATTTTCTGCTCCCGGTGGCAAGGTTTGGCTATCGGCTCAATTAGTGAATCCGGAGGAACAGGGCACTCAAGCAACCGAAGAGTACACTAACGACACTATCCCAAATCCCCAGACTCTACCGTCCATACCCTATACTCTTTTCTCTGTTAAAGACCAAGGGCGGGGCATTCCCTCCGACAAGCTCGAAATCATTTTTGAACGCTTCCAACAGGTAGATGCGTCAGATTCCCGTGAGAAGGGAGGTACGGGGTTGGGATTAGCGATCTGCCGTAAAATCATTGAGCAGCACGAAGGGAAAATTTGGGCAGAAAGTGTGGTTAACGAAGGCAGTACTTTTTACTTTACCCTGCCTATTCCAGCTAATAAAGAATTTATTGAGGACAATGCCAAAACGCATTCTGGTGATTGATGACGAAGAGGTGATTCTGGAAGTGATTCAGGGTTGCTTAGAAGAGTTGGCCCAATGGGACGTTCTGACCGCCGAATCGGGCATTGAGGGATTAGAAATGGCGCGATCGCAACGGCCCGATGGCATTTTGCTCGATGTGTCGATGCCGGGAATGACTGGGTTTGAGGTGCTGCAACAATTACAGGAGAATCCGACCACTCAGGGAATTCCGGTGATTTTGTTGACGGCTAGAGTCCAACCCGAAGACAAGGCTAAATTTGCACAATTAGGAATGGCGGGTTTGATTCTCAAGCCGTTTAACCCCATGGAATTAGCCGAGCAGGTGGCAGCCGTCTTGGGCTGGGAATTGTAAAGTTTTATAACTTCAAACGTTCTTCAATTCTTTTCTGTAATTTAGAAGCCAACAGGTTTGATCGAGTCACAGTCGGTTTGGCTGTC
Organism: Microcoleus sp. AS-A8; assembly: GCA_039962225.1. Classification (NCBI taxonomy): domain Bacteria; kingdom Bacillati; phylum Cyanobacteriota; class Cyanophyceae; order Oscillatoriales; family Microcoleaceae; genus Microcoleus; species Microcoleus sp. AS-A8. The sequence continues at coordinate 371,676 of JAMPKV010000006.1, read as the reverse complement.
TCTGCGATTAGGTTTGCCCAATCCGGTCAACTGTGTCGATGATGCTCTAGCGCTTAATGATTTCGATTCGCTCGCTCGATACAGATTTTGCCATCCTCCACTCTGAGGGTAGAAGTTATGTTGTCCAAACGGATTTTAGTCATTGACGATGAAGACGTGATTCAAGAAGTCGTGCAAGGCTGTTTCGAGGATGTGGCAGGGTGGGAGGTGCTGCTTGCCAGTTCCGGACGAGAAGGACTAGAACAGGTCGTTGCAGAACAACCGGATGCGATCGTCTTGGATGAGATGATGCCAGGAATGGATGGCATCGCATTTCTCAAACGGCTCAGAGCCAATGATGATAATCCCTCTATTCCAGTGGTGCTGCTCACAGCCAAAGTAGATCTCGCCGATCCCAAGCTCCTGCGGGAACTGGGGGTTGTAGACGCGATCGCCAAACCGTTTGATGCGATCGCACTAGTTGAACGGGTGGCTGAGGTTCTCGGTTGGACATTTGCCGCACAGCCATAACAGCAGCGCTGGAGTTCATACCAGGATGGGGGAGGGAGAAAGATTGTTTAGACGCTTGACAAAGGAGTCTACAAGACGGATTGGGATTGTCATCGCTATTGGGTTCGTAGTTTTGGCGTTGGCATCTTTGCAATTCGTTTGCGGATTGCGCTTTTGTGTGTGGATAAAATCAGGAAACTTGAGGGGATCACGGATGAAGAACACAGGCGTATTGTTACCTGCTACATCTCAGTTGCCTTCTTCTGTGTAGTCGTTATGAGTTTACCTTAGTACATCGTACTCGAAATGACTACGACTAGGACTCGCGATGTTCTATTGTAATAAACCGTAATCTTCAATCTCTGGCGCTTTCTCCCCACTCCCAAGAGGTGAGTTATTTCTGCCACCCTGCACGAGTTTTCGGTCTACTGGAATACTCTATTCTTGACGGTTGGCTAATTCGCTAAAGTGTCACATAGATGACCCATCGCAATCGGAAGCATCCATGACAACGACAACAACCAGTGAATCTGCCACTCAGCTACCCCCACTTATTCCCCGTGAAATTCTGTTTGGCAACCCAAAACGTGCCCGTCCTCAACTATCGCCGGATGGTCAGTATCTCACCTATCTCGCGCCAGATGAGAAAAACGTCTTACAGGTATGGCTGCGAACCGTGGGGCAAGAAGACGACCGGAAGCTGACAGACGATCAAAAACGCGGGATTCGCATGTACTTCTGGACATACAGCCCCCAGCAACTGATTTATCTCCAAGACTCAGATGGTGACGAGAACTTCCACCTTTACTTAGTCAATATCCAATCAAATATCGTCCGGGACTTGACTCCCTTCCAAAATGTTAAAGCCCAGGTCGTCGATCTTGACCCCAACTTCCCAGACGAAGTGCTAGTGGGGCTGAACTTAAATGACCCTCAAAAGTTCGATGTTTACCGGATTAACCTGAATAACGGTGCTGTGGAGTTTGAGACAGAGAACCCCGGTAATATCGTTAGCTGGACGGCAGATGCCGAGTTTAAGGTAAGAGCCGCAACGGCTGCAACGCCTGACGGAGGTTCGGATTTATTAGTTCGGGAAACGTTGGACAAGCCTTGGGAAACCCTGCGTCATTGGGGACCCGATGATGAAGGTGGGGCTGTTGGCTTTTCTGCCGATGGCAAAACCCTTTATCTAATTGGCTCTCATGAGGCTAACACTCAGCGCCTGATTGGCCTTGACCTAGCTACTCACCAAGAAACCGTAATGGCAGAGGATAGTCAGTATGACGTGGGTGGAATTATAGCACATCCCACGACACGAGTCATTCAGGCGGTTTCTGTCTACAAGGATAAAGTGAAGTGGCAGATCCTTGACGAAAGTATTGCCGTCGATTTTGAGGCCATTTCCCAAGTCCGTGAAGGCGAGTTTGGCATTGGTAGCCGCACTCTGGCGGATGATACCTGGCTAGTGGCTTATATGATCGATAATGGCCCTGTTTACTACTACATCTACGATCGCGCCTCCAAGTCCAGCACGTTACTCTTCAGCAATCAACCCGAACTGGAAGAATTATCCCTGGCTTCGATGGAACCGATTGCTTACCAAGCTAGAGACAGATTAACCATTCATGGCTACCTGACAACACCCGTGGGCATCCCGACGAAAAATTTGCCCACCGTTCTCCTGGTTCACGGTGGCCCTTGGGCACGGGATACTTGGGGTTATGATTCGGAAGCGCAATGGCTAGCCAACCGAGGTTATGCGGTGTTGCAAGTCAATTTCCGGGGTTCTACTGGCTACGGCAAAGACTTTTTGAATGCAGCGAATCGCCAATGGGCGGCAACCATGCATGATGACCTGATTGATGCGGTAAATTGGTTGGTCGAACAGGGGATTGCTGACCCGAAGAAGGTGGCAATTATGGGGGGTTCCTACGGAGGTTATGCCACATTGGTTGGGTTAACCTTTACCCCAGAAGTGTTTGCGGCGGGTGTAGATATTGTTGGCCCTAGCAACTTAGTGACGTTGCTCAAAAGTATCCCACCCTACTGGGCACCCCTGCTGGCTAACATGTACCATCGGATTGGCAACTTAGAGACAGAAGAAGAGTTTCTCAATTCGCGATCGCCTCTATTTTTTGTTGACCGCATCCAAAAACCCTTACTCATTGGACAGGGTGCCAACGACCCACGGGTCAAGCAGGCAGAAAGCGAACAAATCGTTGAAGCCATGAAAAAGGCGGGTAAGCCCGTGGAATATGCCCTGTACACCGATGAAGGACACGGCTTTGCTCGTCCAGAAAACCGACTGCATTTTTTTGCGATCGCAGAAGAATTCCTCGCCAAATATTTAGGGGGTCGCTTTGAACCGATTGGAGACATTCCAGGACATTCCTGCGTCTTACAATAAACCCCGTTAGGAACTATTCAAAGTTCAAAATCAAAAATTCAAAAACGTAATTTAAGTTAATCTTAGTCGTTTTGAATTTAGATGTTTGAATTTTGTATTCATCACTGAGGGGTGTGAGGAGCGTGTTGAGTTTTGTAAAGGCTATTCGGGCTAGTCGTTGGTTCCATCCTCTGCTGCTCTTGCTCTGGGTGGCCGTTGGTATTGGCTTGCGCTTGATGCGTCTAACCGCCAAAACCCCTTGGACGGATGAATTCGCCACCATTGTGTTTAGCTTGGGTCATAGTTTTAGAACAGTACCCCTGGATCAAGCGATCTCCATTGACGTTCTCCTGAAACCGATCGAACCCGACCCCAGCACGGGTATTGGGGATGTCATTCATTACTTACTCAAACAGAGTAATCATCCCCCCCTGTATTTCGTGCTCGCTCACCTGTGGATGCGGTGGTTTCCGCCAGAGGACGGGATAGTGTCAATGTGGGCGGCGCGATCGCTTCCCGCTGTTTTTAGTACACTCTCCATCCCAGCCATGTACGGTTTGGGTTATCTTGCCTTTCGTTCTCGATTAGTCGGGCAGATGGCAGCCGCGATTATGGCTGTTTCACCCTTTGGTATATTCTTGGCTCAGGAAGCGCGCCATTACAGCTTGGCTATTTTGTGGGTGATTGCCTCTGTGTGCTGCTTAATCGTGGCAGTACAACACCTGTATCAGCGTACCCTATTACCCCTTGGGGTGGGATTAACCTGGGTCTTGATTAACACCCTAGGGGTTGCAACCCATTACTTTTTTGCCCTGACGCTGGGTGCTGAAGCGTTGGTGTTGTTGGCAGTGGCATGGCGTCAAGGAAACAGGGAGAGGGAGAAGTTTTTAAATTTAACCCAAGACGGGGAAGCCGCCTTTACCCCCAAACCTCGTTCCGTTACTCCGACATTTTGGCAACGATTACGCCGAACGGAAAACCCGACACAAACCTTATCACCTCCTCACTCCCTTTCTCTGGCTCTCGGTCAAACTCGAACTAAAGCTAACCCTCAATTCTTCTCTCAACCTTGGCGGAGGATTTACTGGGTGGCGGCAGGTACGGTAGCAGGAAGTCTAGTTTGGCTACCGATTTTACAATCCAACTACGATTACGAACTGACCCATTGGATTTATGACGGCAATCCCCTGGAACGCTGGCTAGAACCCATCGGTCGAGTGTTGGCTTGGTTGATCACCATTCTCACCTCGCTACCGATGGAATTGACAACGCTACCGATGGCAATGTTGATCGTCTCTGGCGTCGTGACACTGATCTTCGTAGTGTGGGCAATTCCTATTCTCAGATATGGTCTTAAACCTGAACACTTTTCCCCCGATATCCGTTTGAATCTTCAGGTTTTGGGTGATTTTATGATCGGGGCTATGGTGCTATTTTTCAGCATTACCTATACTCTGGGTGCTGATATGACCTTGGCACCCCGTTATCAGTTCGTTTACTTTCCAGTGGCGATCGCTTTAATTGGAGCAGCACTGGCAACGTCTTGGCATACCTTGACCCAACCCGCTCAGATGCCCTTAACAGCGCCTCAGCCATCCTCTAGGGTTCGCTTTTCCAGAAGAGGGGGTAAAAAAGCCATCATCCTGATTTGGTTGATGGGACTTTTGGGAGGAGTGACAGTGACTTGGAATCTTGGCTATTTGCAAAGCATTCGTCCCGATCTGATGGTCAATGTGATTGAGAAACTGTCAGATGCTCCCGTTCTGATTGCTACGACCCATCAACACCATGGTCATACCGGTAGAATGATGGGGTTAGCTTGGGAATTCAAGCACCTTGACTCGTCTAATTCCTCAGCCAGTCGGGATACAACGTCTCCTACGTTTCTCCTAGCTCGTGACAAGTTAGATTCTCAAGGGAAAAACCCGACAATTACACTTCAAGAAACAGTAGCTGGACTACCTCGCCCCCTGGATGTATGGCTCGTGAATTTCCACGCAGGTATAGACTTAGCCCAACAAAAATGTTTTGCGGCTCCCCAGCGCTTGCCTAAGGTGGATAGCTACTGGTATCGACTTTATCACTGCCCTGGGCCTGAGCCAGGGAATAACCCAACCCCATTCTGACCTGTCTGATTGTTTCCTATCCAATCAAAATTAACAAAAAATTAGCTCTCGCATTCTCTGCATCCCTCTGCGTTAAAAAACATAATATTGGGATGCTCACGAATGTAATATGAATTCACTCGCATTCAAACTTTAAGCTCCATACCTATTTGATTAGGTAGCAGGGCAACAATTAATAGGGATTCAGAGCCTTTGCCCTGCTCAAATGACGCTGACTTTTTACATTGCGTAATACAAGAAGCGGTCTGTTGATTCCGGGAGAATCGCACCACCAATCTGCATATCCTCAAAGTCAATTCCATTCAGCTTGGCTTCACTCAAATTCGCTCCCCTTAAATCTGCCTTTTTCAAAATCGCCCATGTTAGATTGGCCTGATCTAGAGAGGCTTTTGTCAGGTTAGCTCCTGTGAAGTCTACTCCTTTGAGATTGGCACCGTGTAGATTGGCTTCACTCAAATCAGCCCTTGTCAAGTTCGCTCCTTCCAAGTTAGCACCGCTCAATTTAGCTTCCCTCAGGCTTACACCTTCTAAATCAACGCCACCCAGATCGACTTCTTTTAAAAAGGCTTTACTTAAGTTCACCCCATTCAACGAAGCCCCATACAGCTTTGCTCCAACTAATCTCGCCTCTGATAAATTCGCCCAATTGAAGTTGACACCACTCAAGTTGGCATCTCGTAGATTCGTTCTTTGTAAATCTGCCGAGCAGAGGTTAGCCCCCCATAAGTTAGCACGCCTCAGATTAGTGGCACTAAGATTTGCGCCACTCAGCTTAGCTCCTGGAAGTTTTGACTTCACCATGAAAGCTCCGCTCAAGTTGGCTTTCGTTAAATCGGCTTCTACGAGTTTGGCTTCGCTCATTTTGACAAAACTGAGATTAGCCCAGTTCATCTGAGCACCACTCAAATCTGACTTGGTGAGAAACGCTCGACTCAAGTTAGCACCGGTTAAGTTAGCTCCTGTGAGGTTGACTCCAATCAGAGTGACTCCCCTTAAGTCTGCTCCGCTGAGATCAACACCAGAAAAATCCCTAACTCCTTGGTCATAAACGTGGAGCAGATATTTCACTTTCATAGCGTAGACACTCCAATGACGACGCTTTCACCTAAACGATTTAAAAGACTTGGATTACCAACTTTAATCACCATATCAGTCGTAGCTCATGATTAACATTAGAAAAGATCTGATTAGGTTTTTTAAGTTCTCATCACCAATTAAAATAAAACTTATAATTAATTTAAAATTAAGGTTTCATTTTTAATTTTATCAAGCCACTCAGATTTCTTGATAAAGGTCAAATGAATTTTTGTTAAACTTTAGCAAATTTGTGTTGATTTCGTCTCACTAATTTGGCATTCACGAAAGTGAATTAAGAGCCGTTTGTGGATGTTTAAATATATTAAAAAATGGGTAGACGGAGTTGTGCAATTTTACGGCTTCTGAAGTATTTTCGTCAAAAAGTTTCAAGATACCGTCTGAAACGGTGACTAAGAATAGCCTTTATTATTAAGACGACTCGCACATCACTCTCCTGTTGGCTCGAAGTCTCTGTGCTATGTTATGTACCCTCCCAAAAGATATTATGTACCCTCCCCCAAGCAAATAGGTATAACTTTACATCTTGCACCATTCGGCTAAGGAAATATTCATGTTTATTTACATTTACGGGGAAGATAAGGAATGCACAAAAACCAAGAATTCCCAATTTTCCCAATAGGATATCCATGAACTATCATTCACAACGTTCCCACAGCGTTCTTCGCACGAGTAGGGACGAAAAGTACTAAGTCTCAACGTTCAATGTAAGACCGGAATTTGTCGAATCGAGCAACGACTCTCTCGGTTATCCATGTTGGAGGTTCCGAAGCCTATAAATGATTCGTGTGACTGAGTCGTTATTAGTAAGGAGCGATCACCAAAAGGGGCGATCGCTCCTTTCTCAAAAGCACCCTAAGTTCCATTAACCTCAGGGCTGAGTCGGTAGTAGGGAATAGACCTGACCATCAATTAACAGCCGGGTAATTCCTTTAGCTTGCAGATGAGAGCGAGTCTTCTGAAGCATCCGACTATCAGGAACTTTAATCACTCGCTGAGAACGATTAGAAAAACGTCGTGCAACTTTGTGATTATCAAAAATCGGTAGCGTTCTCTCCTGAACTTCGTCAGCCGGAATCTGACCTAAATCGCTAAACTCTTTAAGCGGTCGAGCAATTAACTCTGCTGCTCGGTCTACAACCAAATAGCAGGTTCTAGGAAGAGAGGCTTCCGAAAGGGGCAAAACTTGAACATTAACACCGCTTCCGGTAAAAGACGTTTTTAAAAGTTGTTGGCTGTGGTCATCGTCTCCGTCGTCTTCCCAGTCATCATCATCCTCATCATCTAAGTCATCATCCTCATCATCTAAATCCATTAAGTCGCTATCCAACAACTCGTCTAAACGGCTAGGCTCTGCCTGTTCCATTTCATCGAGAAGCTTAACGGGCTGAACTGGCTGAACGGGCTGAACTGGCTTAAGTGGCTGAACGGGCTGAACTGGCTTAAGTGGCTGAACTGGCTCATCCGGCTCCTCTGGCTCATCCGGCTCATCTACCTGAACTATTGCAGGAATATTCAGCGGTAATTCAGTCTGGATAGCCCTGTACTCCGGCTCGGCTGGGTGAGGTACGGAGGAACGTTTACGTCGCCGACGCCCATCGATAGAACTTGACTCGGATGATGGAGTCTCTAATTCTACCTTTCGCGGCAATTCTACCGTTCGTGGCTTCGAGGGCTGAATAACGGGTGCTGGTTCTACCTCCAATTCGAGTGTTGGCTCAGGCGATTGGATAATCGGCGAAGCTCCACTCCCTGGAGTACGATTTAATCGCTTTTGCTGAATAAGATCTTCGTATTCAGACTCTAATAGGTTGCTTTTGAGGATGCGGCTAATGGTCGAGTTACTTACGCCATAGCGCACGGCCAGAGTTGAGGTTGTCTCTTCTGGGTGTCGATACAGGTTTAAGATATCGCTTTTGTCGGCATCCGATAGTTTTCTTGGACTCATAACTTAAGTTAAGCTCGCTTGCGCGCACTACGGCGAGAGCGGCTTGATACGTCATATTCTAGAGCAGCACCAATGGCAAACAGTACACCACTAAAAACAAAAAAGACTTCTAGTAGACTACCGCTTTGGTATTTTGTCTGTGTAGCATCTTCGTACTTAAAGTACATATCCGCAATATAAAGACAGACCGTTGCGGCAGCAATCACTCGCCAAGACTGAGCAAACCGTCCGCCCCAAAACGCTAAAAACAGAGTTGAGGCAATAATCAGAAGGAAGACATCGCCAACAATATAGAAGAAATTAACGGATTTAGAGAATGGTCTGAGCGTTTCTTGGATGGCAATCGCCCAACCGGGTGCCCGATTGTCTCCAGTTTGAGATTCTGCTTCTACAGACGGCGAGGCTGACTCAGCCTCGCTAGCTTGAACTAGCAGAGCCTTTGGAGAACCTGCCTCTAGGGGTAAAGTTGCTCCAGTGGTTGTCTGCTCAATCGCGTTAAGCGGGGAAACTACCCCTGCTGCCTTCGAGCCAGCATTAGGTGTAGACAGCAAAACCAAAACCGCTAAGGCAATCCCCAAAACGGCGATAAACCCTACCGTTACCCACTGCCAAACTTCTAAATTCAAACGCCTGGGAAGAACGGCTAAAACCATACCCCAGCTAAGAAACACATAGAAAGTAATGTAAAACAAATCGGCCGGTGACACTTCGGGACTAAGGCCGAAATAGAGTTCCCACACTCCAAATATTAAGTTACCAATAAACCACGAGATCATTCCCAGACCAATTCCTAGCCAAACATTACGTCCGCTAGCAATCTGAGGACTACGCCAGTTTCTGTAACAGAGTATAGCCGCCCCTAAAAAAGGAAGAGTTTCCAGCACATAGGTACCAATCAAGTACCACAGCGGACTTTCTTCCCCAGGTGGTGTAATACTGAACAACAGAAAAAACAATAGCGAGATCACGGCCCAAGCGATTCCTCCGTAGACGATCTTTTGACCGTTTAAGGAGGAAGGAGTACCTGATGATTTTTCTACAGAGCTGCTCATAAGACTTTCACCCTTATCACTTACAAGGGAAATCCCCAAAAGCTAATGTTGTAAACTGACGAACTGGCGCAGCGGTTTTGCCTTTGGATAGCCCAAGCATGGCATATTGATTTAACCTTCTTTCTAGCTTATCGCCATAGCTTACCCAGTGGAGAAGATTGAAGCCACTCTAGAAACTGCGCCAGTTCAGTCGCTGACATATCTTGCAATATATCTCTCACTCCTTCGGCAAAGTTGGTATTCCCAAAATATTCCTTTCCAAGGCGATAGAGTTCCTGTAATAGAGTAATAAGATGGTGTTCTTCCCAAGGTGGTACCTGTAAGGCGGTGAGTGGGTCTATGCTGAGCAAGTGTTTCACAGCCGCCGGTGAGTCAGCTTTCGGAAAGTGCCACTGCTGAAAGACTTGGGTGATATCTTTCTGAAACAATCCCGCTTGCCGACCGCCCAGAAGGTCTTCAATATCCATATAAACGGTTTGTAGCAGTAAAAGGCAGGCTTGGGTAAAGGGGACAATTTTGGCGTCAGGACTACTTTCAGTTCCGAGTTGCTCAAGGCGGATTTTTCCCCAAACGCTGTAGCGCTCAGGCTCCTCTAATAAGACGCAGACTTTGCCCCGATTATCCGTCAGGTCTCGCCAGAAGGCTTTTGCCTCTTCTGCTTGATTGGCACTAAATACGCTAATCAAACGAAAAGATTGCCCCTGATAATTGAGAATTGGGATTTGTTGGTCCCGCTTCGGGTGCTGAATGGTAGAGATTTCAACATCCTGCTTTTTCAGAATAAACATGACATTGGTAAATGACTCTTGACCGGGCCGGCGGGTGCTGGGGGGACGCGCTGTAATACCCAAGCAACCATCTCTCTCCAGTGCGCTTGTAGTGAGGGTTTAACTGAGCTGCGATAGACACGCAAGCGCCTCTGCCGGGGGCTTATCCCTTGGAGTCATACCGCTACCTATACAAGCACCTGAGGATGATGGTTTATAGTGTACCTTGCTCGTCAAGCCGCTTGCCGCGATTACCCATGAAGTGTTGAGAATCTTGACTTGCCATCATGAGTGTCGCACCAATACAATACTTAATATTATCCAACTGACTTGCTCAAAAAGACTATCATCTGTTTTTAGCATGGAATTGTTATCCTATTTCACACTGACCTTCTGGCGAGGGTGAAACCTATTCTAACCAACTAGCCAAGCGCTATGTTTGGTGTTGGAATTCTGTATGATACATTTATGCTCTCGTAGCTCAGGGGATAGAGCAAGGGATTTCTAATCCCTTGGTCGTAGGTTCGAATCCTACCGAGGGCGTACTCCTGGCAAAACAAGACTTGGAAGAGGCAAGACGAGGCGTCGCGCAAAAACCTCGGCTGAGATTCAGTCAGAAATTTTCCCCCAAACGCTAAGGGTCTGCCACTCTCGCTTTGTGGTCTAGATATGAATGCCACACTCGGTTTTGCCCGTACCCCGCCAACGACCCGCACGTTCATCTTCACCTTCTGCTACCGGCGTCGTGATGGGTTCATCGCCAATGCTGGCATAGCCTTGGTCGTGCAGTGGATTGTAAATGACCCCATGTTCACTGACATATTTCCAGCTTTCTTTGCGTGTCCAACCGGCGATAGGATTAACCTTGATGCGCCCCTGTCCATCCATTTCAAAGATGGGCATATCCACACGCGTCATGGCTTGGTCACGCCGACGCCCCGTAATCCAAGCGACTGTATTGAGTTCTGCCAGACTTCGTTGTAGCGGTTCAATCTTGGTCAGATGATGGAATTGTTGAATATCTTCATCCCAGAGTGCGTCACCGTAACGCGCTGCAAAGGCTGCACGGCTATCAATATCAAGAATCCGATACGTTTTTAGGTCTAGATTGTAAATCTCTTTGGCTTTGGCAACTAGCTCTAAGGTTTCAGGGAAATGATGTAGCGTGTCAAGAAACACCACCGGAACCCATATTACTGGTTTAAGCTCACGATAGAGAATATCGGTAATCACTAAATCATCAACATTAAAGGCACTGGTCTGCACTAGACCTGTGGGGATATTCTCAACACACCAAGCCAAAATGTCTTTCGGATCAGCCGTCTCGAAGCGCTGATTGAGTTCCTCTAAATCAAAATTGGGAGATTGAACTGATGCGGGTGTCGATTGAGTCATAATAGCTTTCGCGTCTAATTTTTGCAGACTGTTCAATCCAGTTCATCCTAACTAACTCCATCGAGATGAACCCACCAGAAAACCGTACATCAATTGGCGAAAAGTCTTACCAATAAAGCTGTATATTACCGAATACACGTTCAATTTTTGGTTAAATCGATGGAATTCTGGGCGCAACAAAGGCAAGCAGAAGAAACTGGCGGATTGAGCAAAAAGTAGAGGCTGCTTCTGGTCGGAACGAGCAAACTCTTCGTTTAACAAAATAATTTTGGAGACAATTATGCAATTAATCCTATATAGCAAGCCCGGTTGCCACCTGTGTGAAGGACTACAAGAAAAGCTCGAACAGATTCAGGGCTTAAACTTTGCTCTAGATGTGCGAGATATTACGACGCGTGAGGATTGGTTCCAAGCTTATCAGTATGAAGTGCCGGTTTTGTGCCGAGGCTATGCAGGTCAGGAAGAACCCTTGCCTCGTCCTTCTCCTCGCCTCACCGTGCAGCAGTTGGAACGAATGTTACAGAACTATTTATTGGTAGATGAGGCAAAATAAGCGCAGAAACACGGAGAGAGGGGGAACACGAGAAAACTGCACAAGCTTGATCCAGGGGGAGTGATTCCCCATGCCCCATTCCCGTTCTTTGTGAGGAGCAACAATTGAGATGAAATTACGCCAGCTATTAGCTACGATTCCTAACATTGTGCAAATGCCGGACCACCCAGCACTGGAGGCTGAGGTGAAAGGACTCTCGACCAATTCCCATGCCTGTAAGGCCGGGGATTTATTTATTGGGATGCCCGGAACGCGGGTCGATGGAGGAGAGTTTTGGCAAAGTGCGATCGCCTCCGGTGCGATCGCTGCCCTAATTTCAACCCAAGCTGCTGAAAAAAGCCCTTCCCCAGAAGATTTAGGGGCAAGCGCTTGTGTGATTTCTGCGACAGATATGACCACCGCTTGTGCCGAAGCCGCTGCCGCCTTCTATGGATACCCAGGACAGCAACTCAAGCTCATTGGTGTGACGGGTACCAACGGCAAAACAACAACCACCCATCTCATTGAATTTCTCCTCACTCATGCTCAGCGCCCTACAGCGCTTCTAGGTACCCTTTATACCCGTTGGCCTGGTTTCCAACAGACAGCGATTCATACAACGCCGTTTGCGGTGGAACTGCAACAACAGCTCAAGTCAGCCTTGGAGGCAGGGTGCCAGTTGGGTGTAATGGAAGTTAGTTCCCATGCCTTGGCGCAAGGTCGAGTACTCGGTTGCTCGTTTGAGGTCGGGGTATTTACCAATCTGACCCAAGACCATTTGGACTTCCACCGCGATATGGAAGATTACTTCGCGGCCAAAGCGCTTCTGTTTAATGCCAATTATCTGAAAGGAAGGGCGATTATTAATATCGATGACCCCTATGGCAAACGATTGGTAGAACAGTTGAAGCCAGAACAGGTCTGGTCTTACAGTGTGCATGACCCCTCGGCTGATTTGTGGACGAGTGACCTGAAGTATGAATCGACTGGGGTGAGTGGGATACTGCATACGCCTGCGGGTGAGGCTCCTTTCCGTTCGCCCTTGGTGGGTCAGTACAATTTATCCAATTGGCTGGCGGCGGTAGGAGCTGTTTTACATGTGGGTTTGGAGTTAGAGACGGTGGTGGAGGCACTCCCGCAGTTTGTGGGAGTCCCTGGACGCATGGAGCGGGTGCAAATCAAGCCGGAACAGGACGTGAGTGTGATTGTAGATTATGCTCATACGCCCGATAGTTTGGAGAATTTGCTCAAGGCATCGCGACCCTTTATTCAGGGCAAGATGATCTGTGTGTTTGGGTGTGGGGGCGATCGCGATCGCACGAAGCGTCCCAAAATGGGTAAAATTGCTGCCGAACTCGCTGATGTGGCGGTCGTGACCTCTGATAATCCCCGCACGGAAGACCCAGAGCGAATTTTACAAGACATTCTCGAAGGGATTCCGTCATCCGTAGAGCCAATTGTACAAGGCGATCGCGCCACAGCCATTCGGACTGCCATCTTGCAAGCTCAGCCGGGAGACGGCGTTTTAATTGCGGGTAAAGGTCACGAAGATTATCAAATTCTCGGCACTGAAAAAATTCACTTTGATGACCGAGAACAAGCAAGAGAGGCCCTTGCTGAGCGATTAGCCTAGTCCAAAAGCGAATGACTTGTGAGGTTTGAGTTTAAAAATCCTCATGGGACAAGCGATGATGACTGATGGCGAATGACTGGTAACTAACAGCAATGACCCTACCCTCGTCTCAAGGTTTGTCTCTCTATCAATTGGCTCTAGAAGCACTGGGAATTTCTCAGTCTTTTAGAGTCAGTTGTGATACGCTCAACTCGCTGGTAGCGGCCTTAATAGATGTCTTGATTGAAGGAAAAATACCGGCAACACTTTGGGTCAAATTACCATCAAGATCGGGCTGGTTGACAGAACTCAAGCGGTACCAACAACAAGCTTTTATTTCACACAAAATTTATCTGTGCAACGGCCTAGATGACGATTTATTAGAGGCTAAGGATGGGGTTGTCCAGCTTGCTAATGTCAATCAAGAGAGTCAATTTTTCCCGATTCAACTAACAGGGGGTAGCCAGCTAGAACGAGAATACTTCTTGTTGATTCTCTCTGAGCCGTTTAGTTGTTTGATGGTAGCTCAGCAGATTGAGCCATCGGAATCCTCTAGACCCACGGCATTGCCTCAAGCTCAACCAGTGTCAACGATTTTTACCCTGGAATGCCAAGTCATTCAGCGAACCTTCGAGGGGATCAAAGAAGCGATCGCGGTGGATGATTCTATTTCTGAAGAGGTACTAGAGTTCTGGAAAACTCGATTGCCCCAATGTTCGCTCTCAGAAGAGAAGACTCTACTGAGCCGACTGTTGGTCAAGCAAATACAGCGTATGGAAGAACGTCTTCACCCCCCTACCCCTAGCCCTTTAAGCCCGTGCGACTCCGTTGTCTCGTTAGAGTCAGTGGAGTTCACACCATTAGCCGAGAGCGCCACACCGACGCCAGCGCCACCAGATGATTGCTTAAGTAACAAAGATGAGCTTCTCCAACGAGTGATTCAAGAACTACGGACGCCGTTAACGAATATGAAAACGGCGCTGAAGCTTCTGGATTCGGCGCAACTCAAACCAGTTCAGCGTCAACGCTACATGCAGCTTCTCAATACAGAGTGCGATCATCAAAATTCTCTGATGACTGGCTGGCTAGAGTTAATCCAGCTCGACAGCGAATCCCAACCGATTGTGATGCCGTCCGTACAATTGGCAGATATCATTCCTGGCGTAGTTAGCACCTATCAACCCATCGCTCGCGACAAAGGCATCCAACTAGGCTACACCATGCCTCCGGGTCTTCCTGCTGTCTCCTGTGTAGACAGGTGGCTGCGACAAATCCTGATCAATTTGCTGCATAACAGTTTAAAGTTTACTCCGCCTGGTGGTCAGGTTAAGGTGCATTCAACGCTAGAGGGCGACTATGTCCAAGTGGCATTTGACGACACGGGTATTGGGATTGCCGCCCATGAAATACCCAGAATTTTCGACATTTTTTATCGAGGACGCTCAACAATTAGCGAAAATCCAGGCGCGGGTTTGGGTTTAACCATTGTTCAGCATTTATTACTACGCTCCCAGGGTTCGATTTCTGTTACAAGTCGGGTGGGGGCAGGTTCTACGTTCAAAGTACTACTACCCGTTGCCTCTTCTACTGCCCCTTTGTGCCAAGGACGGAAGTAGACGGTTGAGTCAGAATAAATACGTTCTTACTTTTATTCCTTTAGATAGATGATATATAATTTGACCCATAAAAATATATTCCCCGTGTGAAGTTTTTATGAAAAAGGTAGAAAAATTGATGGAGCTTCCGTAAAATTCAGGTGATTTTGATTTACTTATGCATGCTTCATCCTTATTGTGTAACTTCTATAAATGGTTAGATGCAGGTAGATTTATATTTACTTGTGCAAGCTTAACCATAAAAAAGTACTTCTAAGGAGATTTATCAGCCTCATACGTTTGTTGTAACAGCGGCTTGTCAGCATCTACTATGAAGTGTCTTCAGTTACGGTCTAAGTTTGACGGTCTTGTCAGCAATGATGAGTACAGAGCCGACAAAGGCTACGCAGTCAAGGCTCAACAGAAATGTCTGCTGCATCTTTGGCGTCACATTAAGCAAGAAGTTAACTTGGGCCACGGCAACAATTCTGAGCGTGGACAAGTGTTCTGGGACTTGATTGATAAAGCTTTTGCCCAGCATCGTCAGCGGCGCTTAAGTGAAAATGAAGCAGCTTACCGAGTGTGGACAAACGGGTTGAATTTTCGTCTCAAGCCTAACCTACAGAGGTGGACAGTGCAAGCGGGATATGAAGCAGGCAGATTACTGCGTTCCCGGCACGACAAAATCCAGCAGTGGTGGTATTTCTTTGAATATCCGCAAATTCCTTCGATCAATAACGTGGCAGAGCCTGAGGCGTGCCGTTTAGCGCATTGTGTCTCATTGTGTCTAGCCGTGAGTAAGCAGCAGGCGCACAGGGGATCGCGCTCAATGAATCAATTTGCTCAAACAGCAGACTTGCTGAGTGTAGTACAGACCAGTCGACTACAGGGAAGGGGGGTGCGGTCGTTTTTCCAGGAAGTCTCGATGGCTAAGGCAGGGTAGAAGTCTCTACTCTCCCCCTTACCTCAACTCGGTACCTGAATCCTTACTACCCTATTACAGGAGTTTTTTATGGAATCTAAACATTACGTCGAAGATATAGATTTTCAAAAGTACTGGCTTATTTTAAGACGACATTGGCTACCCGGTACGACGGCCTTTGTGGTGATTGTTGTGCTCGCAACCAGCTTGGCGTTCTTGAAAAAGCCCACCTATTCAGCGGTAGGAAGGCTTGTAATTAAGAAGACAAATCCAACATCTGGCTTAGTAACAGAGGCATCAGCAAAAATAGGACAGTTGGAATCCTTAAATTTCATGAATACGCCTCTGGATACAGAAGCGGAGGTAATTCGTTCCATCCCCCTGATCCAAAAAACCATAGATGCCTTAAAACTAAAAGACAAAGAGGGGAAGCCTCTAAAACCTGAGGACTTCCTAAAACAACTCACAGTAAAAGGCATCAAAGGAACCGATATATTGGAGATTTCTTTTAAAAGCAAGTCTCCACAGGAAGCGGCAAAGATAGTCAACACACTCATCGATCTCTATAAGCGGAACAATATACTTAGTAATCGAGCAGAGGCCGTTGCAGCTCGCCAATTTATCACCCAGCAGCTACCCGCCAGTGAGGGTACTGTGCGTCAAGCAGAAGCGAATCTGCGTATCTTTAGAGAAAAGAACAACGTTGTCGCACTAGAAGAAGAAGCCAACACCGCTGTGGAGGTAATTGCGGAGCTAGACAAGAAAGTAGACCAAACTCGAACTGAGCTTGAAGGTGTAACGGCTCGGGTCGAAGAACTCCAGAGGAAGACAGGTCTCAATTCACGGCAAGCTATGGCTCTGAACTCCCTTACTCAGTCTCCTGGGGTTCAGGAAGCGCTCCAAGAAGTCCACAAGCTAGAAAACAAGCTCGCTGCTGAGCAAACCCGATTCCGAGACCAAAACCCCAACATCGTTAACCTGAAGCTCGATTTAGACGCTAAAAAGGCACTACTACAGGATCGGATAAGCCAGGTTCTTGGTAGTGGACAGCAAGTTCCGGGCACGAATTTGCAGATGGGGGAGCAAAAGCAAAAACTGATCGCAGACCTAGTGAATGCCGAGGTGCAACGCCAAGATTTGGCGAATCAAGTCACTTACCTCTATCAGGCTCGATCTGCCTACAAACAACGGGTTAATGTCATACCCCGATTGCAACAGGGTCAGCGGGATTTACAGCGGCAAGTGGATGCCGCTCAATCGTCCTATCAAGCTCTCTTAAAAAATCTCCAAGAAGTACGGATTGCGGAAAATCAAAATGTAGGTAACGCCAGCGTACTGGCGTATGCCAGCGTGGCAGACAAGCCTGTTGGTCCTAAAAAAAAGCTACTCCTAGGCGCAGGAATTGTGGGGGGTAGCATGTTTTACGTAGTCGTTGCTTTCCTTCTAGACCTAAGAGACCCATCGATCAAAACAGCAAAAGATGTACGGGAGTTATATGGGTATAGCTGGTTAGGAATGATTCCTAATTCAAAGAAAAAAGGGTTCTTTCATACCAGAAAACAAGACGAGTTTGTGCCGCCACTTCCCGTGAGAGATGCTCCTCAGGCGGTAAGTTCTCAAGCGTACCGGATGCTACAGGCTAACTTAAAATTTCTGAGTCCCGATAAAGAGCTGAAAGTCGTTGTAGTAACCAGTTCTGTTTCCAAAGAGGGCAAGTCTACGGTCTCTGCTAATTTGGCTGTAGCTATGGCTCAATTGGGTCACCGGGTCTTGTTGATTGATGCGGATTTGCATCATCCGATGCAGCATCATATATGGCACTTAGCTAATGCGGTAGGATTGAGCAATGTCATCGTGAATCGGTCTGAATTTGGCATCGCGGTGAGAGAAGTGATGGATAAGTTAGATGTCCTGCCATCGGGAGTGATACCTCCCAATCCGTTGGCTCTGCTTGACTCCAAGCGAATGAACTCATTAGTTGAGGAGTTTTCTCAGACCTATGATTTTGTAATTCTTGATACGCCTCCTCTGATCTTGGCGGCTGATGCCCTAAGTTTGAGCAAAATGACTGATGGTGTTTTATTGGTAGCTCGACCAGGTATTCTTGACCGAGTCAGCGCTACCGCTGCTAAAGAATTTTTGGTGCAATCAGGACAGAAAGTTTTAGGTCTAGTCATTAATGGTGTAAGAGTTGGAAACGAACCTGATAGTTACTTCCACCATGCCAAGTCCTACTACCAAGAGGACTTCACAACCTCGAAAGAGGTCACGACAGCTCAGACGGAAAAAATTTCTAACCGATCTTAAGTTGATATGAAAGGTTATCCCCGTATTATTACCTACGTCAGGGGACAGGTATGAGCCTAAAGACTCAAGTCCTGCGTGGAGGAACCTACCTTTTACTCCGTCAGGGGCTAGGGGTGATCATTAGACCTCTTGCAAAAGTCAAATTGACCTCCTCGTATGATCTCCGGCTCAATCCCCCCGATGCGGGGGGAATAAATCTTGCTCCCTCTCCGTTTCGGGGAGGGCTGGGGAGGGGTTTCTCGGATTTATGCAAGAGGTCTATTAGCTTTGTGGGCGAGATTCTCAGTTTCGTGAAGATTGCGACTGGGCGAATTTCTATCGCTACCCTAGCCCGCTTGCAGGGGAACCGAGAGCGGCGGCTCAAGGCCGTGAGCGAGGGCATAGGTCTTCAGATCTTAGCTTTGGGGCCTCTCTTAGCAGTAGTCAGCTAGATTGCGCCCTGGCTTATTCCTCTCGTGTTCGGTTCCCGTTGGCTCCCAGTGGTAAAGGTCTATCCTTTTATTTATTTATGGCCTTGAGCTATCTAAGCAACTCCATGTTTAACATGCATTCTTCTACGCTTTACGTGCTGCAACGAAACTGGTAAGTTACAGCCTTAACTACAACACCGTGAACCAGAAGAACCGGAATTTGTAAAAAAATCGAATTTGTAAAAAATTATCTTTCCTCAGTTGCACTACTAGAGGGACTCCAGATTAATGCTAGAGCCTTTACCACCACGTAAATTAGTTAACCCGCTCTTACACTTTGCCGAAGAGAGATTCGCGACTTTTGGCGTACTCGTTTTTTCGGGAGTCTTGACTTGTTCAAGCTATTACAACGTGTCGGAGGGCATCGGAGGATATGGTTTTTATGTCTCTTCCAGGTTGGACACTGCCGCATCGCTGATGCAGTTGGGAATTTATGCGGTTACTATCTTCCTGTTGCTTGCGCGATTAAAAAGTGTTGTTATTCCTGCGCTGAGAGACCCATTCCTATGGGGTTTGGTAGGACTTATCGTGTTCTCTTTTATTTGGTCTGATTTCCCCGAACTCTCGCAAAAAGCCGGTATAAAAACCTTATATACAACCTTGTTTGGACTATACTTGGCTTCGCGCTTTACCTTGAAAGAGCAACTACGGATAATCGCGTGGGCATTGCTTATAGCCGCAGTGTTTAGCTTACTGTACACCCTAGCGTTTCGGGGGGCTGGCATAGAGCAAGGAACTCATTCAGGCTCTTGGCGCGGACCGTTGATACACAAAAACCACTTTGGTCGGCTTATGGTCGTATCTGCGCTAGTTTGCTTACTGGCTGCTTTCAACAGTGGCAGGTATCGTTACCTGATGTGGGCTGGCTGTGGTCTTTCTGTTGCTCTGCTTCTGCTTTCAGATTCAGGAACCGGTTTAATCGTCTTTCTAACCCTTGTGATTCTCTTGCCGCTTTACAGGGCTTTGCGGTTGAGCGACTCCCTGGCTATTCCCTTCTTTATTACTATGATAACCGTGGCTGGAGGTATAGCTTTATGGGCTGGCACGAATTGGAATGACTTACTGTTTAGTTACGGGAAAGACCCTACCCTCAGCGGTCGGACTCATATCTGGGATGCTGTAATTGAACGATTGTGGCAGCGCCCGTGGTTAGGTTATGGGTATCACGGGTTTTGGGAGGAGAAAGGGGAATCAGTCTATGTTTTTCGTGCCGTTCAGTACCTAGTCTACCAAGCTCATAATGGGTTTTTAAATATAGCGATCGAGCTTGGCTTATTAGGGTTGTTGTGTTACTCGCTGAGTATGCTTTTCACCTACGTCCGGGCAATAAGATGCGTGCGTTCAGATCAAACATCCGCAGAGCTATGGCCAATAATATACGTGACATTCTTACTGATGTTTAACTATACCGAGACTACAACTGTAGAGCAAAACTCTATCTTTTGGGTATTGTTTGTAGCAATAAGTCTCTCTTTAAAAGGTGGAAAGTGGGTGAAGATTGGGGAAGAAAGTGAAATCCGAGAAAAGAAAGACTTAGTCGAACAGATTTAGAAAGGCTTCGCTATTCATCTAATTCACACATCTGTTACCTTTCTCTCTAATATCCCTACTTATTATGCTCAACCAATCTGTCGGCTTAACTGATTTACCATCCAAATCCCTGGCAGAGAATAGGTCTATGACTATCCAAGCAAAACTTCCGACAAGTATGCATCAAATGCTTAGCTGTCCAGTTTGCAGGTCGCAATTGATATTGAATCAGGAGCAGATTGAATGCACCAACCCTATTTGTAAAACGCAGTTTCCGATAGTTGATGGTATCCCAGTTTTGATTAATGAATCTTCTAGTATCTTCTCTTTCAGCGACTTTTTAAGTCAAAAGGATACCACCTTCACTTTTCAGTCTCAGTCTAAAATCAAAAAATTCTTAACTAATCGCCTGCCCGATATTAATGCAAATATGAAGGGGAAGCGGAATTATAACAAGTTCTTAGAGCTTGTGAAGAAGCCGAATGAAAGACCTAAGATTTTGGTACTCGGTGGAGGAATCGTGGGGGATGGCATGGAAGATATATTGTCCGATCCCTCTGTGGAGCTCGTTAGCAGTGATGTTTCTTTTGGGCCTTGTACAGCCCTGATCTGTGATGCCCACGATATCCCCTTTGAGGATAATTTGTTTGATGGTGTAATCGCTCAAGCGGTACTTGAACATGTTTTAGACCCCAATCGATGTGTTGAAGAAATTCATCGAGTACTGAAAGAAAATGGAGTGGTTTATGCCGAAACTCCATTTATGCAACAAGTTCACATGGGGAGATATGATTTCACTCGATTTACTCACTTAGGACATCGTCGCTTATTTCGGAAATTTGAAGAGGTTTCGAGTGGCCCAGCCTGTGGGCCTGGAATGGCATTAGCTTGGTCTTATCAGTACTTTCTTTTGAGTTTTGTCAAATCATCAGCAGCAAAAAACATTGTCAAAGCTTTTACTCGATTAACTTCTTTTTGGTTAAAATATTTCGATTATTTCTTAATAGATAAACCAGGAACCTTTGATGCGGCATCTGGATATTATTTCATCGGCACAAAAAGCGATCGCGTTCTGGGGGATCGAGAACTGATAAAGCTTTATCGAGGCATACAATAGAAAATTTAATTTATTGGCAGACGTTTATTCCAGCATAAAAAATGTCTAGAGTGGCAATTTTTCTGACTTATCTCCGTGGAGGTGGGGTCGAGAGAGTAATTCTTAACTTAGCTCGTGGTTTTGTCGAGCAAGGTTTAAGCGTAGATTTAGTTTTAGTCAGGGAGGAAGGTGAGTTTTTGTCCCTGGTACCGCCAGAGGTGCGAATTGTGAACCTGAACGGGAAGCGCCTGATATCTAGCATCCCCGCTTTGGTACGCTACCTGCAACAGAACAAACCTGTCGCCCTGCTCTCGGCAATGCAAGATATTAACCTAGTAGCACTCTGGAGTCGGAAGCTCGCGGGCGTATCCACCCGTGTGGTCGTGAGTGTACACAACACCGTCTCGCAAGAGTCCCACAACTCAGCCCAGTTGAAGCGACGATTTGCACCGTACTTAGCACGATTGTTCTATCCTTGGGCGGATGCTATTGTTACCGTATCCCAAGGGTCCGCGGACGATTTGATGCGTCTAGGTTTATCCTCAAAACAGATTCGCGTGATTTACAACCCAGTCGTGACCCCAGAGGTTTTTGAAAAAGTTGCCGAACCTATTGACCATCCTTGGTTTGAACCAGATTCACCTCCAGTGATTTTGGGTGTGGGACGATTGGCAAAGCAGAAAGACTTTCCCACGCTGATTCGAGCCTTCGCTCAAGTGCGACAACATCGTCCAGTTAGGCTGATGATCTTGGGTGAAGGGCAAGAACGACCAGCAATTGAGGCTTTAGTGCAGGAACTAGGGCTAGGGAAAGATGTGGCTTTACCTGGGTTTGTGGCAAATCCTTATGCTTACATGGCTTCATCCGCAGTATTCGTCCTATCCTCTCTATTTGAGGGGTTGCCCACAGTACTGATTGAGGCGATCGCAGGGGGAACCAAGGTTGTTTCTACCGACTGCGAGAGTGGGCCGGCAGAGATTTTGTCCAACGGGCAATACGGCAAGTTAGTGCCGGTGGGCGACATTAACGGTATTGCAGAGGCAATTCTAAGTAGCTTGGAGGAGCCGCCTAACCCTGAAGTGCTACAACGCAGGGCGGCTGATTTCTCGGTCGATAAGGCGGTTGCACAATATCGGCAGGTATTGCAGGTCGGCTAATATCACCCCATTTTGCGGCTTCAAACCGCCTGATTTACGGTTGTGTTTGGATAACTTTTTTGGGTGGTGCGATCGCTTTACACCAAGCCTAAACCTATTTAGGACGATTCGCCCAACGCTTGTCATGATATTAAATGCATCAAGGGGTAAAACATGAAGGATAATCCTTTCGTTAGCATCGCCATTAATAACTACAATTATGCTCGTTTCCTGCCGGAGGCGATTGAGAGCGCCCTAAACCAAACCTATCCCCACGTTGAGGTGATTGTGGTGGATGATGGTTCTACGGATAACTCCAAGGAAATTATCACCAATTATGGGGATAAAATCATCCCTGTTTTTAAAGAAAATGGGGGACAAGCTTCGGCTTTCAATGCTGGCTTTGCTGCGAGTCGAGGGGATATTATTTGCTTTTTAGATGCGGATGATCTCTTTGTGCCGGAAAAGGCGGCAGAAATCGTACAGGCATTGGGCGATCGCCAAGATGCGGGTTGGTGTTTCCATTTCCTTAAGTGGGTGGATGCCGATGGCAAACCCTCTATTCATAAAAACAGCCAAGAAGATGCATCGATTCCTCAAAACAGTCATGAAAGTCTAATTCACGAGTACGATTTGAGAGCGCACATTAAAAAAGGCAAACTCAAGGATAAATTAGACAATCTTCCCTCTACCACCGGTCTTTGCTTTACGCGATCGCTTCTACAACAGATTCTTCCCATGCCTGAGGCCAAAAGAATTGGTTTGAATGATGGGTATTTAGAATTTACGGCAATCGGGCTGAGTAAAGGCATAATCTTAAATCAAGAATTAGCGCTTTATCGGGTACATGGTTCTAATGCTTATGCCCAAAGAAAAGACAGTCAAAAAATACAGGCCAGAATCATCGTCTTAACAGCCTATTGGATGCGAACTAAATTCCCGGAGTTTTCTAAGTTTACGAATAATTTATTGGCAACGGGTTTGGGAATGTATCAACGTGCAGGAGGAGTTGAGGCGGAATGCCAAGAATTTGTGGAAAATTATCTGACTTCGGTTACGCTTCCAGAAAAACTCGAAATTTATATTAGGGCACTTTACAATTACATCAAAAATACTAAGTTTCAATAAATTCATGCTCGCACGACAGGTTTAGATAATTCTTACCTTTTCAAGGTTAATGTAAAAATATCATTTATTGATAGCCTAGAGCATCGGTTTGCTATTTCGCTGTTTTTGTGTCTACTTACTTTATTGAGCTGCATTGTGAATAAGTTAACGGCGGTAACCCAAAAGCTCAGTCCAGGACTCCGTAAAATTATTAAGAATATAGGCTGGCTGTTTGCCGATCGCGTCCTACGAATGGGTGTAGGATTTCTCGTCGGCGCTTGGGTAGCCCGTTATCTAGGGCCGCAGCAGTTTGGTTTATACAACTACGCGATCGCTTTTGTTTCCCTGTTTACTGCGCTTGCCACACTGGGATTAGACCAAATTGTGGTGCGTAATATTGTTCGTGAACCCTCTTGTAAAGATGAAACTTTAGGTACTACCTTTGCCCTAAAATTTATTGGCGGACTTGTCACATTATTTCTAACGCTTGGAATCATTCACCTGCTACGGCCTGACGACAGTTTAACTCGCTGGTTGGTAGGAATCACAGCAACAGGCATGATTTTTCAGGCATTTGATACCATCGATTTGTGGTTTCAGTTTCAAGTTGATTCCAAATATACGGTTGTTGCTAAGAATACAGCTTTTATCATTATCACGGTTATCAAAATTGCTTTAATCCAAAGTAAGGCTCCTCTGATTGCTTTTGCCTGGACAGGTTTATTAGAAATTGCTTTGGGTGCTGTAGGTTTAGTTCTTGCATATACATTAAGGGGACAAAACTTTAAAGCATGGCGTTTCAGTTGGCTGCAAGCCAAACTGTTGCTGAAAGAAAGCTGGCCCATGATCGTTGCTGGCCTATCGATCATGATTTACGTGAGAATCGATCAGATTATGTTAGGTGAACTCATCGGTTCTGAGTCTGTGGGAATTTATTCAGTCGCATCACGACTATCAGAACTTTGGGGCTTTGTGCCGACAGCGATTGTTTCTTCCTTTAATCCTTCTATTATTGAAGCGAAGAAAGTGAGTGAAGAGCTTTACTATAATAAGCTACAGAAAGTTTTCAATATTATGACGGTTTTAGCTTATGGAATTGCGATTCCCACTACGTTTCTGTCCCAAGAAATTGTTGTCCTTCTATTTGGTGAAAGTTATGCCTCCTCTGGAGGGGTGTTGGCGATTTATATCTGGGGACAATTATTTTCTTTTTTAGGCATCGCTCGAATCACTTGGATCGTTACCGAGGGATTTACGATGTATGCCTTAGTCTTTGCCAGTGCCGGAGCTATTGTGAATATTATATTAAATTTTTGGTTGATTCCCATTTATCAAGAAACCGGTGCGGCAATCGCAACTGTGATTTCCTATGGATTAGTTGATTACGTTATTTTCCTGTTATATCGTCCATTTCTAAAAATTGGCCAGTTAATGACTAACGCGCTGATTTTGAGGTTTGTATTCGCCCATGTTGTGCGAAGGCTGAGGTAGTCTTTCAAAGCTGTTATTTTGGCGTGTTCAATGCCTCAAAAAATTAAGTTTTTAACATCACCCTTATTGTCATCCTTATATATTGATGAAACCGGGAATAATCAGAAGGGAAACGTTTAAAATGCCACAGCTAATTCGTTGGGTTGTGGCTCCTGTTTTGATGGGCTTTATCGTTGGGTGCGCCACTAATAATCAAACGCCTCAAGCGATTACACATGCCGCCCCCATGAACTCAGCGATCGGGCAGAATGGGTATCGCTGGGCTAACGTGTCTCTAGGCGGGGGAGGCTTTGTTACGGGTGTTTACCCCCATCCCCTCGAAAAAGATCTGGTCTATATTAGGACTGACGTGGGTGGCTTTTATCGTTGGAATGCGGCAGATAAGAGCTGGATTCCCTTAAATGACAGCTTTCCCCTTGCCCAAAAAACCTACTACGGCGGAGAAGCGCTAGCGGTTGATCCGAACAACGCAAATATTGTCTACATGGCGGCAGGCAAATACTCCCAGTGGGAGCCAAAGGGGTCAATTTTTAAGTCTACGGATCGGGGTAAAACTTGGACTAAGCTGAAGATAGATTTAGGGATGGATAGCAATGACCAGCAGCGTTGGGCAGGAGAGAGGCTGGTTGTCAATCCATCGAATTCTAACCACATCTTTTTTGGTTCACGGCACGATGGGTTGTGGCAGTCGTCGGATGCGGGGGTGACATGGAGCAAAGTGACATCTGGTTCCGCTACTCTCACAAAAGGGATTGGCATTCTGGGCATCGTGTTTGACCAGCGAGTGCCCGGTTTAATTTACATGAATGCCTATGGAGATGGAGTCTATCAGTCCACTGATGCGGGTGTGACTTGGAGCAAAATCGAGGGCAGTCCCCAGCAGGCACAGCGAATGGCGGTGGCGAGTAACGGAGTACTCTATGTAACCCATAACTCTGGAGTGAGCGAATATGCAAACGGAGTTTGGCGCAATATCACCCCCAATGGCAACTCCTCCTCTTTCAACGCCTTGGGAGTGAACCCAACGAATCCCAAACACATCTTGGTCGCCTTGGGACAGTCAACCTCTACTAAAATCTATGAAACCTTAGATGGAGGAGATACCTGGATTGAAAAAAAGGCATCCATCAACCACAGGGTTCCTTGGTGGGATGACTCGATGTTTGCAACATGGACTTCCGCCATTGAGTTTGACCCAAACGTTTCCGGCAAAGTCTGGATGACGAATGGGTTTGGAATTTGGCAAACGGACAATATCAACGCCAATCCAGTAGTCTGGACTAATCATCAGCAGGGACACGAGGAAGTTGTAGCTTTTGCTCTAGCGGCACCTGCACAGGGGACTATGTTGTTGAGTGGCGTTGCTGATGTAGATGGTTTTTATCACAATAATGAGCTTGACGCCTTTCCATCTAAAAGATTTGACGGCATTGCTGCATCGAATAGTGTAAATCGGGATACCTTTAGCATTGCCTATTCCGAAAGCAAACCCTTGCACATCGTGCGCCTGGGTGGTAGCCGCTGGAACTCAACCTTTACAGGAGCAACTTCTCAAGATGGCGGGTTGACTTGGAAAAAGTTTCCGTCGTTTCCGCCGAAAACAATACCCCTGCGTGTGGCTGTATCGGCAACGAACCCTAAGCTGTTCGTCGTGACGCTGAGCAAAGCTCAACCTGTTCGCACAACCGATGGAGGTGCTTCATGGAGCAAAGTGTCCGGATTACCCAATGGTGCTGAAGGCCCGTGGTATTGGGGTCAGCCATTGGTTGCTGACAAGGTAGAGGGTAATAGTTTTTACTACTACAACGAGGGTAAAGTCTATCGCAGCACGGATGGGGGCGCATCTTTCAGCGTGGTTAACTCATCGCTTCCCACCCGCAAATGGGATTGGTATTCGCTGAAAACAGTACCCGGTTTTAAAGATGAAGTTTGGCTCAGCTTAGACTGGAACGGTTTGTTCCGCTCAACTGATGGCGGTAAAACCCTGACAAAGCTGTCTTCGGTGGAGCAGGCACATCTGTTTGCATTCGGAAAGCCGCAGGCAGGAAGTACGACTCCAACGCTTTATTTATATGGGAGAGTGGCTGGCATGGGGGACGGAATCTTCCGTTCCCTCGACAGAGGGGAAACCTGGACTAGCATTGGTTCTTTACAAAACCCGATTGGTGGTGAGCCAAATGTGATGGAAGCAAGTTGGAAGCAATTTGGACTAGTCTTTATTGGCACTAACGGCAGGGGCATTTTCTACGGAACTCCAGACAGTCCTCAGCAGTAGGAAGTTAAATCTTCCACCAACTGGAACGCGGTGAGTCGAGGAGTCCATGAGTATCCCAGGCTTTTTACATCCGTGCGATAAGTCGTTTGGCGCGTCAATCTAAGTTTGAGAGGCTTTTTTTTCGCTCCCTTGAATATGCATCGGAAGCTTTCAAGAAGAAGTTCCAAGCCTAGAACGATTTTGAGACTCTCTAGACGTTACTTTTTCACCGATAATACGTTCTTTCAAGCTCCTCTTGTTCGCCGTTTTGGCTGGTGAAAATAGGGAGGAAACAAGGGATTCGGCGGTCATTACAACAACCGAAACGGCCAAAACAACAAAAGCACCAACGGTGAGACCTAACATCAACACCACAGAAGTTAGTTTTTTTAGGACTGCTGTCATATAGAGATTTTCCAGTATAAGGTAGCTTCACTCTTCCAGCATGTGAGAGAGTATGCCGTGTTGGCATCCGTGAATTTTCTGAATTTTATAGAAATGAATCTATTATAAATAAGCAAAATAGCAATTGTGCAATTACCTAAAATATGCATCTAAGTGAGTGGCTACCATAGCGCGACTAACTCTCAGGGGTTACTCAACTCCGATGAAAGTTGAAAACCCCATCTGTGTCGAAGTTTAGCTAAACATTCATCCGTCTTGCATGTTACCCATTTAGGACTTACGCAAGTGCCACAAAAAATCTGTTTTTTCGTTTGTACTCAGGGTTTGACGCCTTTGGAAGGAGGACTACAGTCCTGACTACGAATCGAAAATAATATGCCACTTGCGTAAGTCCTGCTCTTTATAGAGCAAGCATCAGTCAGGCGCATGAGCGCCCAGCAGGAATATCCTAGAGCGCTAGTGCATTCTGGTAGTGGGAAGGTTAGTTGGGAGAGACGGGTTCGTCCTTGATCAGGTTCTGCCAACTCCCGTTTTTTGGGGCTTTTACTTGTGAGAGTACCGTTTTAACTAGGGATTCGCCGGTTACCACAACGGCTGAAGCGGCCAAAACGACGAAGGCAACAGCCGTAAACACCAACATTAAGAATATAGAGGTGAGTCTCTGAGCCAGACTTCCTGCAAGCACAACGATTCTCGACTTAAGGATAAAGCTCAAACACTGTGTAACTCGGTTTGATGGCTCCAACTGATTACGTTCCATGTCAATTAGTACTTGAAGAATAAGTGTTGAGGTCGAGTAGATGTCTTACTGAAGTCAGTACTGGCTATCTAGCTATAGTACTTATCACCCTTGAATGCATCTTTTATGCAATGAGCTGATTCTAGCCCTCTTAACCTTAAGTATTTCCTTAGATAGATGAAAGTTCATCATCCTTTTGAAAAAGTACCCTCTTTTTGAGGAGACTGTAAAGCTGAGCACGCTCGTGCTTAATAGCGATGATGACTCTGCCCATCGAACCGATGAGTATGATGCACTTAAATTCGACACCAAGATTTGACGGCGTTACGCTAGCGAAGAGATCATTTTACGGAATATTTGGATTGACTGAGAGCTGATTTATAAAATAAATCTTAAATATGTAGGGTGCATTAACGCACTGTAATCCACCCGCTCAAGACGATGCATTACGGCGCAGAAAATCGCCCAATAGAGATAAAATTGCCTGATATGATGCGCCTAACGTACCCTACTGGCGCTTAATGTTTACTTTATAATTGACTTCTTACTGATCAGGTTAGAAACGGTTTGAAAACTATAGCCCTTCTTCTTCAAGTTTTCAATCAACCGTTCAGTCGCCACGACTGTTCGTGAACGATCTCCTCCGCCATCATGCATGAGTATAATCGAGCCGGGATGAACCTGTTCAAGCACACGCGTCTCTATCACCTCTGAGTTGGATGCTTCATAATCTTTGGAATCAATCGTCCACAATATATTTTTCTTGTGTAACTTGGCGAGAAGGTAGGGAAGCACGAACAGTTTACGTCCATAGGGAGCGCGGAAATGGATTTCATCTTTCACACCTAATTGACGCAGAAGTTGATCTGTTTTCTGTATCTCTGACCAAATAAACCCAGGTTTTTCAGAAATCAGCGCTTTGTGAGAATAAGAGTGATTTCCTAGCTCATGTCCCTTGGCTAGGATTAATCGAACGGTATCTGGGTGTTGTTCAACTGCTTTGCCCACGACAAAGAAAGTGACTTTGATCTGATGGCGCTCTAAAATCTCTATCAACTGATTTGTATAGGGTGGATTCGGGCCGTCATCATACGTCAACGCCACTACTTTATCTTTTGTATTCACCTGGTTAATGAGTTCACCAAAGCTTTGAAACTTCAAACTAATTGAAAGTTTGTTTAATAGTTTTAATCCCAGAAATATCAAAGCCACAGTTGATAAAAATATCAAGATTTTAATAATATTGCGATTCAGAAACATAGCTTTAATTATTATTTTTAAACATGGAATGACGAGAACATTGATACTCAACAACTCACCTAATCGGCATAAAACATTGCATAACTTGGACAGGAAGGAGGCCCATGCCACCAGAAAAAGGCTGAAACCTAAATCGCTCTCTTAAATGCACAACAGCTTATAGAGTAGCTTTGGCCAACAAAATCTTAAACGCAATGCTTAATCCATACCTGAGATAGATGATTATTTTAGCCAGTATTTGTAAAAAACTAACAGAACTGTTAAGCGTCAAAAAAATTTATCCTAATTTCAAGAAAGCGGCATGAATAGCGTCAAGCAACTCTCCCTCTTACTACGGTTCGTCAGATTTCAGCGCTTTCTTGGCTCACTCTTCTTTTCTTATCAGCGAGACGGGTGGGAACGCCAGTCTCCCAGTTCTCAAACTTCGGAACCCTTGCAAGAACCGGGAAAACTCCTTCAAGCTGAACCAACAGCAAGCGGAGGACGCTTCTACTTTGAGCAAGCCGAACTTGAAATTAACTTTTTATCTGTCGATTTAGTCCGAGTCGATTGGAAGCCTGGAATCCCTCCGATTCCTTATGGAATTGCTCGTCAAGATTGGCCGGAAGTAGAAACGAATTTACAGGAAACGGCTGAGGGTTGGGTGGTGTCTAGTACTGCCCTGAAAGTCGTTATTGCAGATAATGGCAACCTAAAATTGCACAACTCTAACGGGCAGATAATCCGGGAAGAACTACCCCCCCAACGACAAGGTGAAGCCTGGACTCATCGGGCACAACTGCGAGAGGAAGAACACATTTACGGTTTAGGAGAACGGGCAGCTTCTCTCGACCTCCGTAGACCCAAAACTGAGGCGCAGCGAATCGAAACCTATCGACTTTGGCACTATGACGCAGGCGGGATGTATAGTTCCGGGACTGACCCCCTTTACCTATGCATTCCAGTGTATTTGGGTTTACACAGAGAAGGAAGTTACCTCGTTTTTTACGAAAACACCCATTCCGGCAACGTTACCTTGAAAGATGTGGCTGAAGTCTCCTTTGAAGGCGGCGCACTGCGTTATTACCTGAGTGTGGGGCAACCGACACAACTGCTGGAACGCTACACCGAATTAACCGGACGCCCTCCCCTCCCTCCCCGTTGGGCATTGGGCTATCACCAGTCGCGCTGGGGTTATGAAACTGAAGAAGCTGTCCGAGAAACGGCTCAAGGGTTTCAGGAACACGATTTACCCTTGAGTGCGATCCACCTCGATATCGACTGCAAAGACAATTTCCGGTCATTTACCATCGATCCCGATCGCTTTCCCAAACTTAGGGAGTTTAACCAGGAACTCGCCGCCAAAGGAGTTCGCTTAATTAGCATTGTCAACCCTGGAGTCAAAGCCGATCGCAACAGCGACTTATTCGAGGAAGGACGAGCACAAGAGGTGTTTTGCACCTATCCCAACGGCAAACTCGTCCTCGCCCCTGTTTGGCCTGGGATGTGCGCCTTCCCCGATTTTACCAATCCTCTTGCCCGTCATTGGTGGAGTCGGCAGTATGAATCCCTGCTCGATTTAGGGGTCACGGGATTCTGGCACGATATGAATGAACCGGGAGTTTTTACCCTGCGAGGAGATGCCACGCTTCCCCGCCCGACTCGGCATTTGATGGAAGGTAGAGGCGGCACCCATGTCGAGGCGCATAATGTTTACGGGTTGCAGCAGGCGCGGGCTGGGTATGAAGCCCTGTGCGAGTACCACCCTGAAACACGTCCTTTTATTGTCTCGCGATCGGGTTGGGCCGGGTTGCAGCGTTATGCCTGGACTTGGACGGGGGATGTAGAAACCAGTTGGCAAGGGTTGCGGCAAACGGTGCCGACTATTCTAGGGATGAGTCTTTCCGGAATTCCTTACACGGGGCCTGATATTGGCGGCTTTAAGGGCAATCCCTCGGATGAGCTTTACCTGCGCTGGTTCCAAATGGCAAGTTTTCTTACCTTTTGTAGAACACATTCTGCAAATAATGTCAAGCCGCGCACCCCGTGGAGTTATGGTGAAACGATTCTCAATCATGTTCGGGAATGCTTGCGCCTGCGCTATCGTCTGATTCCCTATTTTTATACTTTGGCTTGGGAAGCCACTCAGACGGGGCATCCCCTGATTCGTCCCCTTTTCTGGTGCGATCCCGATGATCAGAGACTGTGGGGTGTGGAGGATGTGTTTTGCCTCGGTGATGCGCTGCTGGTGTGTCCGGTGATGGAAGAAGGAGTGCGATCGCGTCAGGTTATCCTTCCCAAAGGCGGCTGGTACAACTTCTGGGATGATGCGCTGATCACAGGGGCAAACGAGATTACTTTAGACGCTCCATTAGAGCGAATTCCTGTGTTGGTAAGGGCGGGAAGTCTGATCCCCATGGAAGAAGGGGAACAACTAATTCTTCATGTCTACCCACCTGTGCAAGGAAGCAGTGAAGGTTGCCTGTATAGTGATGCAGGGGATGGATATGGGGAGTGGCGATGCGATCGCTTCCGGATGGACAAGGGTGAGAACGGCATCGAGCTAACCTGGGAGCAACAGGGGAATTATCCTTTTCCTTACACGAGTGTCCAGGTTCATCTACACGGTATGGAGCTCCAGCAAGCTTGGATTGATGGGAAAGAAGTCTCTTGCCAGGGAAATGTTGTAGAGTGCGCTAGGCAACGTCTTATTGATAATCACGTCCCTCCTTTTAAGCAGGTTTGGCTTCAAGGAAAATTTGCCTAAACCACTGTGAAAGTTACAGTCTAGAGAATATCGTTGGCCGTAAGGTTCCACAAAGTTGCTAAATTTTTGGGAACACCATTAAAGGTGTTTTTGTTGAGCTTACAGACTCAAGAAACTTTTGTAACTTTCTTGAGAAAGATGACAAAATTACTCGAACCGCTTAAAGTCAGGTAAATCCTTTTAAATATCCATAAAATGGAGGCAATGTTGTGAGTTTAGGGAAATTGATCGGCTTACTCGCCTTTGCAGTTTCTCTTTATATTTTGTGGGAGATCCGGCAAGTCCTTTTGCTGGTTTTTGCCGCAATTGTGTTTGCCGTTGCCTTAAATCGAGTGGTGCGCTGGCTTCAGGGGCGAGGAGTCAAGCGAGGACACGCCATTGCAATTACAGTTATTAGCCTACTGTTAATCTTCGTTATCCTGTTCGCACTGATTGGGCCTTCTTTTGCGACGCAACTGGAACAATTGATTAACGCCGTACCTAAGCTGTTAGATCGGCTGCGTGACTGGTTAAATTCACTCTCTACCTTCGTTCCACAGCAACTGTTAGATGTCCGTAACCTTGGCAATCTTATTCCAAGAATTCAACCTTTGGTAACTCAGTTATTGGGTAATGCCTATAACTGGTTCTCGGACTTCCTGGCAATTCTCATTAACGTATTATTGGTCATCATTCTGACCATCATGCTATTGGCGAATCCCGTACCCTATCGACGGGGATTAATACTTCTATTTCCCGCCTTTTATCGTCGGCGTGCCGATGAAATCCTGTCAGAGTGTGAAACCACTCTAGTTGGCTGGATGACAGCCACTCTCATTAATATGGCAGCCATTGGTGTGGTGAGCTTTATTGGTTTATTGATTTTGGGGGTGCCATTAGCACTAGCCAATGCTCTCTTAGCAGGCTTATTAGAATTTATTCCTAATATTGGCCCTATTTTGAGTGTGATCCCACCGATCGTAGTTGCCTTATTGGATGAACCTTGGAAAGCCATTGCAGTACTTATCCTTTACCTCCTAATTCAGCAATTTGAAGCTTATCTTCTCGTGCCATTCGTGATGAGGCAACAGGTGTCTTTGTTGCCAGCCGCTACTTTATTATCAGTGGTAGTTTTCGGTACATTTTTTGGATTTGCAGGTGTATTTCTTTCCGTCCCGCTTGTGATTGTTTTCAAAATTTGGCTGAGCGAAGTTTTAGTTAAAGATGTACTCAACAATTGGCATAGAAATCCCCTAGACCAACTCCCGCCTCAGCTAGAGGAGCCTTTGCCAGATTTAGCAACTCGTGAAAATGAAGAGCCGACATAAAGTTATTCCTAGAGCATCCCGTAAGCGTGACCGCGCATACTGAAAAACAGGCAATATGTAGAATAATTTATGTTAAAAACTCTCCAAACTCCCCACAGCGAATATCACTGGGATGGTAGCGATAGTCGCTTCTTTGAAGGTTGGTACTACCGCGTTACCTTACCCAACTGTGGTCAAACCTTTGCCTTCATGTATTCCATTGATGACCCCGTTGGAGGTAAACCTTATAGCGGTGGTGCCGCCCAAATTCTAGGCCCCAACGATGAATATCTCTGCCGCACTTTCCCAAACGTTAAACAGTTTTGGGGTTCATCAGAATCCTTAGCGCTGGGGCATTGGGGCAAAACTGACTTACCCACTCAACCTCAATACCTCGATCCTGCAACGTTTGAGCGTCATATCCAAGAAGGTTACCAAGCAACAGCGACTCTGAATCAAGGCTATATTCGCGATCCCGCTAGTTCTACCGACTGTCGTTGGCAGTATGAGATCAAGCCAGTTTATGGTTGGGGCGATTCGGGCACACCTCAGCAATCCACCGCTGGCTGGCTTTCGTATCTACCGATATTTGAACCCGGTTGGCAGATTTTGATGGCGCATGGGCTAGCAACGGGTTGGGTTGATTGGAATGGCAAACGCTACGAATTCACTGATGCTCCCGCTTATAGTGAAAAAAACTGGGGTCATGCTTTTCCTAAAAAGTGGTTTTGGCTCAATTGCAATAGCTTTGACGGCGAATCCGATCTTGCCCTCACCGCAGGCGGGGGTAACCGGAAAGTATTGGGGTGGGAAGAGTCTGCGGCATTGGTTGGGATTCACTACGGGGGCAAGTTTTATGAATTTGTCCCTTGGAACTCAAAAGTCTGCTGGCAGATTCAGCCTTGGGGCAGTTGGCAAATGCAAGCTGAAAATGCAGACTATGAAGTGTACTTAACCGGCACGACTCAACACTCAGGAACACCCCTACGAGCACCGACGCAACAGGGTCTCATCTTCTTTTGCCGCGACACCATGCAGGGTCAGTTATCCTTGGAACTCCGAGAGCGGCGCAGCGGAAAATCTAAAACTATTCTAAAAGCTGATAGCTCTGTTTGTGGATTAGAAATAGGCGGCGGTCCCTGGCAAGAAGCTTGGGTATCTAGCGCTAAATTCCCCTGGGTTGTGTATTTATAAGCTTTTCGGGCTGAGTAATCCTTTCCCCAAAGGGTAGAAGTGGGCAAAATTTTCTCCACTTCTTCACAATATGCTCTCTGTTCGTCAACGGCTTTGGCTATAATGGGTGCGTACATTGGGGCTGTAGCTCAGATGGATAGAGCGAGCGCCTCCTGAACAATCGGGCACCGTGGAGGAAACTCCATGAGTGAATGTGGTCAAATTCGGTGAAACCTAAAGAGTGACCCTTTTGCTGGGCACCCTACGGCAATACCGAGCCAAGCCTGACTCAACGCGATTGCATCAATCGTCAACGTTGTTATCAGGAAGGTCTAGAGACTAGACGGCCACCACCTAAAGGCTTTCAGCCTATGGTGAAGGTATAGTCCAGAGAGTGGGGAAACTCACACCAATCTGAAGCGCTAGGTCGCCGGTTCGAATCCGGCCTGTCCCGTTTTCTGTTAATCTAATCAGGGTTACCTTAGAGCCATTTGTTCTTTAAGGTTTTGTTGCAACGTCAGGCAGATGCTTTCATGTTAACTAGTTCAGGATAACCAGCGAGTTTCTACAAATTTGTGCGGACTGCCAGAGTTTCCTGGAGGAAAGTGTTGAGGCGGTCAGTTCGACTGTTTCTTGTATTTATTTCGAGACGGTTGGCAGTACTCTTAGACTGTTATGTGGCTACGTTAAGGAGATTCCTAGTCAAACTCCAAACACAACACTCCCTTTCATTTCTAGCGGGTTGAAGTTCAACCTTGAGGGAGAGATTGGGAGATGGGTCGATAGGAAAGAACTCAAATGTAGTGCATTAGTGTAGAAATGGCAGCGAGATAACCTGATTCATCCCTTGATTCATGCTTCTGAGGATTGCTTCGCGTAAACGACAAGAACTAATTTCACCCACTCGGCGATCGAGAGTTAGATTATTTTCTTTGCTGATGCCAGTACTGGCGCTTTCGCTCATCTATGGCTATAAGCAAGTTGAAAGCTATTTCGTACAGCCGAAAGCCATTTTTGTCTTAGGAGGAGAAGAGGAACGAGAGTTATTTGCCGCTAAGTTTGCTCAAAAGCATCCAGGAATACCGATTTGGGTGTCTTCGGGTAGCCCTCAATGGTATGCAAAGCGGGTGTTTACGAAGGCGGGAATTGAGACGAAGCGCATCCACCTAGACTATAAGGCCGAGGATACGGTCACCAACTTCACGACTTTAGTGGATAAGCTGCAATCGGAAGGGATTGATAGTGTCTATTTGATTACCTCTGACGACCATATGCGTCGTGCTCGCGTCATTGGTGAAATTGTGTTTGGTAGCCGAGGAATTGCAGTGAAGCCTGTAGAAATTCCCACGGGGCGATCGCCTGAACCGATCGAGAAAGCGATTCGAGATGGCGCTAGAGCTATCCTTTGGGTGACGACCGGTTATACAGGAGCCACCCTGCGGTATAGTATCAAAAATGAAAAAAATTAATAACAATTAAGGGACCCAATTAATCACGCCCCTTTGTGACTGACTCTTGCACTAAAACATAGGGTTGCACGATTAGAGCTTGAAAGCGCTTCGTTTGATCCGTGTTCCAATCGGCGAGTTGGTTGGGAGATGGCTTATGAATAAGCTGCTCACTAATCCAATGCTGTACTGACAAAGCATCGTCACGAGCGATCGCGATTCCCACATCCAACAAATCTAATTGGGGATGGACAACCACCACCACATCCCGTTGGATATGAGGTTTGAGCCACTCCAACTCGGCTTCATCCAAGGTTTCTGCTAACTGCGCCCTTAACTCTTGCATTTTGACAAAATTCCGTTTTAATTAGGTTTTATTGTACTGGTTCAAGTTCAAGGCAATTCCATATCCCTAGAGGGATTGACTAAACAAGTCTCAAGTGTAAAGCCTGAAGGATAAAGTGAGAAGAGAATTGAGCGGTATATGACCATCCCTGTCGGGTAGGGAGTTTCATCCTTCATACTCCCTACTACATTTTTCAGTTCCCTTATTCCTCCGCTTTCATTTCATCAATTTCAAACAAACTCACGATGACACCAGCGATCGGAATAGAAATAAAAATACCCAGTAAACCGGCTACTCTAGCGCCAACGAGCAAGGCAAAAAATACGACAACTGGATTAATATTGAGCGAGTTTTGCATAATCCTAGGCGCAATTAAATTATCTTGAATCTGCTGAAGGATAATGCAAGCGGCTATGACTTGAAACGCTAAAAAAACATTTTGAGATAAGACAATTAAAAAAACGACAATAACTCCCAACGTGGCTCCAATCCCAGGAATAATGTCAAATCCTCCAGCCACTAATGACAGAAGTAAAGGAAAAGGTACGTTTAAAATTAAAAATACAATAAAGGTTGAAGTGATGAGGAAGAGGCTTAAGAGAATCTGTCCTTGGAAAAATCCCAAAAAGCTGCGTTGAATAATTTTATCAAACTTCTTTTGTAAAGACTTGGGCAACAGCTTTATGATGAAACTCCAAATCCTTTCGCCATCAAATAGCATAAAAAAGCTAGTAGCGGCGATAAATATAAAATTTAAAAAATTAGAGAGAAAAACTTTGATAGTTTCCATACTATAGCCGATTCCTACACCCAGACCGGCTAAAACCTGGTCTCTGAATTGCTGTTCAAAATCATTCAAGTT
Source organism: Microcoleus sp. AS-A8 (assembly GCA_039962225.1). Classification (NCBI taxonomy): domain Bacteria; kingdom Bacillati; phylum Cyanobacteriota; class Cyanophyceae; order Oscillatoriales; family Microcoleaceae; genus Microcoleus; species Microcoleus sp. AS-A8. The sequence continues at coordinate 334,101 of JAMPKV010000006.1, read as the reverse complement.
GACCTGAATATTTCGAGTCCGCAGAAACTCTTCTAATCTCTCCACTAACGGTACTAGAGAGTTCAAAAATGTAGTTAAGCTTTCGATGAATTGTTGCCCTTGTGAGAACAGCGCTAATCCCACCGTGAGGGTCAGACTAGCTAGTATGAGCATACCCAACAAAAAAACCAAGCCAACGGCTACGCCGTGAGGCAAGAAACGACGTAGCCACCCGACTGGATAGCTGAGCAAAAAAGCGACGATGGCAGCGATCGTGAAAATGACGATGACCGTCTCAAAGTAATCTAAAATTTGAATCAATGCCCACCCAGAGGCGAACAAAAGTAGAAATCGGAGTAATACCGAGTTGTTCAGTCGCTCCAAAAGAGTCTTTGTGGGTGTCTCACTCATAGAAATCAAGCATGCGAACAGGTTAAATGACTTCCTTTTCAGGATAGTTCGCCTCTAGGTGTGCCGACTCAACGTCCTAAGTCATGCATGGCATTAATCACGTCTGCACAATGTTGGGTCAAGGCTTCCAGTTCCTCTCGTTTTGTCGAGGTGGGGGCATCAATCACCTGACCAATTCGCACCGTTACAGGTACGGGACGCGGTAGGGGTGAACCTTTGACGAGAACATGCTGAGTACCCCACAAACTGACGGGTAGCAGTGGCACTTGGGCTTTAGCTGCAATCCAAGCAGCACCCAGTTTCGGGTCTGTAATGCGGGCGTCAGGCGTCCTTGTTCCTTGCAAATAGACACCAACAGCCCACCCCTCTGTCAGACAATTGAGTGCTGAGCGAAGCGCACTTCGGTCTGCCATTCCTCGCTTCACCGGATAAGCACCATACAACTCGATCGCCTGCTTTAAGACAGGGATGCGAAACAATTCCTCTTTAGCCATATAGGCCACTGGACGCCCCAGGCAACAAGATAAAAGCGGTGGGTCACAGTCGCTAGCATGGTTACTCACGACCACTAAAGGCCCTTCTTGGGGTACATTTTCGGCTCCGTAAATGCGACCGCGCAAATAAGTATGAAGCACCGGGCTAACGACCGACCACTTAAACGCGTGGTAGAGAACTAGGCTGGCAACGGGTTCGCGGTTTCTGCCCATGGGGGTTGAATGTTGGAAGGTTGAGGGTTGAGAGGTTTTAACAGATTAACCTGTGGAGCGATCGCTAATCCTTAAGTGGGCAACTCGGCAAGGTTACTCATATTTTCCAACACTAAGTCAGGACACATCCGCTTAATCAGACCCGTGAGGACTTTACCGGGGCCAATTTCCACCACTCGCTCGATGCCTGCCACGGGTAATTGTAAGCTAATCTCTCGCCAGCGCACGGAACCGGTCATCTGACGCTGGAGACGATGCTTGAGCTGTTCTGCCTCAACGGTTGGCACGGGTTCCACATTCGACAGGACTGGCACCTGGGCGTTGGCAAAAGGGACGGACTGCAAAACGTCCTGAAACTCGGCAGCTGCTTCTGCCATTAAGGGAGAGTGAAAAGCACCAGATACATTTAAAGGGACGGCACGTTTCACTTTAATTTTGGCGAGGACATCCTTAACGGCGTCTGGCGTCCCAGATATGACGACTTGAGCGGGACTGTTGTCATTGGCGAGGACAACGTTCGGTGTTTGTTGAATTTGTTGTTCAAGCTGTTCGCGGTCAAACCCAATCAAAGCCGCCATCATGCCGTCAGAAGCGCTATCCATTAATTCCGCACGGCGCTTGACTAGGCGTAAACCCGCTTCAAAGTCAAATACTCTGGCGACGTAAAGCGCGACATATTCGCCCAAACTGTGACCTGCTACCAGATTAGGTGTGTTGCCACGCTCGATCAGGACATCAGCCAGAATGCTTTCCACAACATACAGGCAAGGTTGGGTGTAAAGTGTGCGAGAGAGCTTGTCTTCCTGGCTTTGACAAATTTCTAGAATATCCCATCCGAGAATCTTTCGAGCTCGCTCAAACTGACGCTGAGCAAAGGGTAAGTCTACTAAATCGACTCCCATGCCAATGGCCTGAGAACCCTGTCCTGGAAACACCCATGCAGTTTTTGTCATTCGTCATGCGTTGTTAATGGTCAGGGATTTATTATCTGTGATCAGCGCACCCTGTTGAGTGTTCCCAGGCAGAAAGCTTTTTGGGCTTAAAACAATAGGCCATATCGATTGGTTTCAAGGGCAGGCACCCGCCCTTAACCGTTATTCATGACCCGTTTCGTTAATTTCCACAATCACCACGGTGATGTTGTCTCTACCTCCCTTCTCTTTAGCCGCCTCAATCAGTTGGGTCGAGGATTGGTCGTTGCTTAAACCGGGCTGAAGATGGGAAGTAATTAAATCATCGGAGAGTTCTTCCGTGAGACCGTCGCTACATAAGAGCAAACGATCCCCAGGCTGAACCTCTAGGGGATAAACCTCAATCGGCTGCAAGTCTTTGCGGCCCAAACATTGAGACAAGACATGTCGCCAGGGATGTATCCGAGCCTGATCTGGCGTAATATCACCCGCTTTCATCGCTCGTGCCACCCAAGTGTGGTCTTCCGTAATCTGTTCTAGTTTGGAGTTTCGTAAGCGATAGAGGCGAGAGTCTCCGACATGAGCGAACCAAGGCTGCTCTTGACGAAACATCACGACAACGGCAGTGGTGCCCATATCTGAACGCTCTGGATGATTGTGCTGATCTTGCAAAATCGCCTCATTGGCCTCTAAGAGAGCCTGCGCCAGTATCTCATCAGATGGGATGTCAGATTGCCAATGTTTATCTAAATAAGCGTGTATTGCCTCTGTAGCAAGTTGACTAGCCTCCTGCCCACCGGCATGACCTCCCATGCCGTCGGCCACTACGAAAAAGCGTCCGTCAGGGTCGATATAGTAGTCATCCTGGTTGACAGTACGAAGTAAGCCCGGATCGGTGAGACCCGTGAAGCTACGTTTCATAAATTGTTTACTGGCGTCTTTTAACTTTACGAGAGTTAGAACATGCGGTCAAACCGATCAAGCCTTCTGAGCAAGCGAATCAGGGCAAACGCCGCAACAGCCGCCACCAAAGCAACGACTAACGCCAGCTCATAGTTCCCACTCACGTATAGGAGGGTAGCTGATAGTGTGAACGCACTGATGAGTAAAGTATAGTTCGTTCCCAACTGAATGCTACTAATGCGTCGCAGAATCCGGTCTGATTCGATAGACCGCACTCGCACACGCAGGTCGCCGCGTTCTAGTTTATCAATCGTATCTTCAATTCGCCGAGGCAAACCCAAGGCCGTGCTACTCACTTGCGCGGCTTGGCGTCCCAGCTCATTGAGGAAGCTATTACCGTTGGGAGTGTTGCCGTTTGTCATAATCTGCAATGCAAAAGGTTTTGCAACCTCCATAAAGTTGAACTCTGGATCTAAGCCCTTCCCTACACCTTCCAAGGTCGAGAACGCTCGCATTACGAAGGTGAATGTAGCGGGAAAGCGAAATGGCTGGTCATAAGCAATTTCGTAGAGATCATCGCTGATTTGAGCCACCGATTGATTCTCAAAGGGCTTGTCCATGAAATGATCCAGCATATACTGAATCGATCGCCGTACTGGGCCCATATCATCGACGGCGGAAAGAGCACCCAATTCCACCAGGGATGTGACAACTCGGTCAGCATTTTTTTCGGCAATGCCAAAGAGCGTCTCCATCAATTGCTCACGCACATTCGATTTAATCCGCCCCATCATGCCAAAATCATAAAAGATCAAGGCCCCTTCAGGATCGACCGCAATATTCCCCGGATGGGGGTCAGCATGGAAGAATCCGTCATTGAGTAGCTGCTGTAGGTAAGCTTTCGCTCCCAGATGAGCAATCAATTTCCGGTCTAGGCCGGCGGCTTCTATAGCCTCGTAGTGACTAATCTTAATCCCCGGCACATATTCAAGTGTCAGCACCCTAGGAGAGGTATACCGCCAGTATACTCGTGGCACCCGCACCCAGTCATACGTCCGAAAATTGCGGCGAAACGTATCGGCATTACGGCCCTCGCTGAGGTAATCTATTTCCTCCCACAAGATGCGGCAACACTCTTCATAGATTCCCAACCAGTCTCGCCCTCGTCCCCAGTCGGGATGGTTTTGAAAGTAACGAGCAATACCTTTGAGGATTTGGAGATCGATGGTAAAAAGCTTCTTCAACCCCGGCCTTTGTACCTTAACGACAACCTCTTCTCCACTCTGTAATTGGGCTTTATGAACTTGTCCCAGGCTAGCGGCGGCAAGCGGAATCGGTTCAAAATTACAAAAAAGTTCTGTTACCGACTTGCCAAAATCCTGCTTAATAATAACTTCAGCCTGCTCGTAACGAAAGGCAGGCACCCGGTCTTGCAGCTTACTCAGTTCTTCGACGTACTCACTCGGAAATAGGTCGGCACGCGTTGAAAAAAGTTGACCCACTTTGATAAAAGTTGGGCCTAAATCTAAGAAAGTTTCTCGAATCCAAATTGCTTTGGTTCTGCGACGACGCGCTCGTTTTTCATCCGTGATTCCGCCAGGATAGCTCCAAGGTTTGTTATCAAGCCATAACCCAAACAGTAGGGTTAAAAAGAAACCCCAAATGTCAACGAATCGCCGATTTCGGGAATAACTTTCTCGATTCCAGCGATAGGCTTTGTCTTTGTAAACTTTATCGGCGGAGCGCTGGGGAGAGACCGGACGTTCCTGACTGGATTTAAGGTTGATAGGGTCTTTAGAGAGAGCAGACACTCGGATTCCTAAAATAGTGTTTCAAAAAATCAGTCGTCTAAAAAAGCTTTTAATTCCTGCGATTAAGCAGGATTATTGATTTTTTGGCTCAATCTTTGTCTCTCCCACAACTAGAATACAAATTTAATCCGCTTAGGAGTTTCCGCTCTTAGACGGATTGATTGCGGTAGACTTTCAACTCCGCACGCAATCGGGCAATCTCGGAGCGCAGCTCATCGATGGTGGCCTGAAGATCACCCGAGTGAGAACCAAAGGGCACAATCGTGGTCGTCGTTCGCCCAAGACTTGCCGCCTCAGCCTCGCGTTGGGCTTTTTCCAGGACTTGATCGGTAAATTGTCGTAGCCGTTCGCGTTGCTCGGCATCAAATTTGCCGAGTTCACTGAGGGCATTGGTTAGGGCATCTTCTACTTGCTCATTCAGGGCTTGCGCCAGAGCTCTACCCACAAAAAAGGCATGAATTACAGAATTGCTCATGAAAAAATTTCTTTAGCATCCGCAACAAAATTATAACTTGTTTGTCAGGAGAGGGTATGGAAACTGATGTGAAGGTTGAACGTTCGATAGTTGGGCGGTTTGAAGGTTCTGAATATAACCTTTAACTGGTTAAGTGACCCACGTTCCACTTAGAGCCGGGGTTTTGCTACAGGCCAATCGCTTCTAGGGGGAAAAGATTGTTCGGTGTGCAAGAAGGTCGAACCCGGAGCTTGAGGCCCGTTGACTCGAAGTGCAAAGCCAAATCCTAACCCGGCTGCGGCGGCGATCGCACCGGTCATAAGGAGTGCTCGTAGGAGCGATGTCCTCTTGCGTGAGTTTTCGCGTAAAGTACAGGATAATTCCGCTGCACGCTCATTCAGAAGGTTAAATTTTATTGCCGTCGTGTTCCTAAAATTAACCAAAGTTTGGAGTTTTGTTACGAAAATCTGACCCATGGCAGATTGAGGCGTTGGCGACGCCGATGTTTTGCCGTTGGCGGCAGGCGATTTGGCAGCGTTGTTACTAGAGCTATCACAGGGCAATCCTTCGGGATTGGCTTTAGATTGAGCGATTAAACAATCTTGCAGAGTGGCTTGAGGCGTTGGTTTCTGCTCCAACTTAGGCAATAGAGAAAGCCAAGCTTCCAGCGTTTGGGGGCGTTTTTGAGCGGTTATTTCCAGTCCGCGCCAAATCGCCCGTTTAACGCCTTGACTAATCTTCGGCGTGACGTGATGAGAGTTTTGTAAGAAAAGGCGATCGCCTCCATCGGCTTGAAGCTTTTGGCGAACGGGTGCGGGTAACGGTGGGTTCCGATACAGCAAGGTGTATAAACTTGCCGCCAAGCTGTAAATATCTGTCGCTGGTGTACGCGGCTGCTCGTGGGAATACTGCTCCAGTGGAGCATATCCAGCCGAGAGCAAATCAGCTTGGGCTTGCATCGTTCCAGGTAAAAACTCAGTGAACATCCCCAACTCAGTGAGTACAACCCGATCCGTGTTTTGTCGCCGAATCATGTTTTGAGGTTTGATATCGCGGTGTAGCAACCCTGCCTTGTGGAGAGAACTTAGGGCGTTGCTCACTTGACGAATATAGTCAATCGCTTTGGCTTCTGAAAGTACCGACCTTTGAATGAGTTCCGCAAGAGTCTGCCCTGGGACATATTCCATCACAACGTAAGGACATCCAGCGTCTTCAAAGACATCGAGTACCTGAACGAGATTCGGATGCTTAAAGCGTTTCAATCGCTCGGCTAGCTCTAGAAATTGCGGCTTGAATCGCTCAAACTCTGAGTGTTGACGCAGATTTTCGGTTAAGGTTCTGATGACGACGGCTTGACCAGACTCTGTATCGATGGCTCGGTAGGTGAGTGTCAGGGCATCTTGGCCTAGATGGGCATTGAGGAGATATTTTCCTTGATGTAAGGCTGCTCCAGCCGTCAAATTCATAAAATTTCACTCGCCGTTTTCCCTACATATGCTACCTCTTAGGAGTCGGTCAGCAAACCCTCAAAGTGGTTGACGAGCTTTTCAGTCTTTCTTTGGAACGTTGTTTAAGCATTGATGCCATCACAAAAGACTTATTTTCCACCGATCGCCCTCTCCCTGCTGATGATTTTGGGATCGCCAGGAATTGCCAGTTCCGTTGCTACTAACCGTCAGGCTACACCAGCCCAAACCGTTACAGCCAGTCATCCCTCCAGTCAGGCTGAAGTGTTAGCCGTTTTGGCTTTCAACCTAGCTACGAGTGGAAACATTGAGCAATCCCAGCCACTCTTCGAGCGTGCCATTCAGGTGACACAGGTGATTTCGGATCGGGCTGCTAAAATCAGGGCCTTGTCTGCGATCGCCTTTAATCTGGCACAAGTAGGGCAGACAGCGCGCTCAGAACAATTGTTTAACACAGCCGTACAGCTCACCAAACAAACCACTCCTGAGTTTAACCTGTACGATCAAGGCCCAGCATTGCGGGATATTATCATTCAAATGGCTCAAGCCGGACAGACCGAACGAGCATTGCAATTAACGAAGACACTTTCTTCCCATCTCCTGAAAGCTCAAGCTCTCAATGAAATCGCCGCGAGTCTTGCGGATCGAGGACAATGGCAGCAAGCCCAGCCGATCCTATTAGAGGCGCTGCAATTTGCCAGAGGCATTACCGGAGACTATGCCTATGAATCGAATGGCTTTTGCGGCAACGAGAAATTTGCGGTACTCTCTAAAATCGCTGGCAATTTAAGTTTGCTGTCTCAGTTAGACAGTGCCCTGCAAGTGGCGGGAAGCGTCTCTGGCTGTAGTTCCGCCGCTGGGCAATCGACTCAGGACTATCAAGCCTGGGCATTTCTCGGCATTCTTAGCCATCTGACAAAAATAGACTCAGTCAAGCAAACGTGGACAAGTGCCCAAGCCATCCAAAGTCCTTTGGAGCAATCGATCGCTTGGTCTGCGATCGCCATCAAACTGATAGAGATGGGAGAAGTACCCCTCGCTTTATCGATCGCTCAAAAAATTGCTGCAATTCCTCCTGTAAAGGACTATAGCCCAGAGTGGACGATGATCAATTTTGGTACAAAGGAAAATGCGTTGAGGGATATCGCCCTTAAACTGGCACAAAAGCAACAGTTTGACGCAGCAATGCAAGTGGTACAGGGCATGACAGCATCACCCCAGTCAGTATCTGGCTCAATGCAGGAGTCCGATATCTTTCCCCAACCCAGTATCAAAGACACAGCCTTGGGTGAGATTGCCCACCAACTGGCACTGGCTGGGCAAGTTTCTCAAGCACTCCAGGTAGCAAACTCCATTCCCAATACTGAAGCCAAAGCCCTAGCTATAATTGCGATCGCCAGAGTTTTGCAAACAACAAAACAAGAGTCACAAGCCTCAAAATTACTTCAAGATTTACCCTTACCACCAACATCCACAAAACCCAATGACTCTTGGGCGTCTCAGCCGATCAGCCACATTGCAACTGCACTTGTTACGGTTGGACAAACTGAGCGTTCTCTCCAGATGGCTGAATCGATCCCAAGTGACTTGGGAAGAGAAACAACCCTAACAGATATTGCTGTCAAACTGGCAGATTTAGGACAGCTTGAGCCAGCTTTAAAACTGACTAAAAGCCTCAAAGGAGAAGGTTCTAGAGCGACAGTCTTGAACCAAGTCGCGTCCAAGCTCGTGGAATTGGGTCAACTGGATCGGGCACTTCAAATAGCATCTTCCCTCCCAGACAGTCCATCATCCCTGGAAGGAAGTGAAAGAGCCAAAATTTTAACTGAAATTGCTGATAAATTTGCCCAATTAGGGCAGGGAGCGCAAGCCTTGAAAGCGGCTGAAAGCATTGAAGAGGATGAACTTAAAGCCAAGACAATAGCGGCGATAGCAGCCAAGCTGGCTATGTAAATAGGAGTCTTGCCACTCTTCCCAGTCTGAAGGGGTGATATCGAATCCCTTTGCATTGGAATCATATTCTTTTAACGCTTCAGAGCGCTTCAGGGGAGGCTGAGGAACGCCGAGGTTTTTGAATAATTCCGATGCAAATGGAAATGATATGACGAGTTGTTGAATTAATGGTCTGGCAACTCGATGAAAGGGAAGAAATGAAACTCTCTCAATTTGAGCGCTAGCTCCAGTGTGGGGAGTGTAAAGATGTTCACCCTGGTGATAATTGAGCTCATTTTGAGCGGGTGAGCAAGCGAATCTTCAAACGGTACGCAAAACCGTAAACACAAAACTAGTCTACCTGCTGGCGAAACAAAGTATCAAGAAAAACCGTAGAACCAGCGAGGTAAGCCGCTAAAACTAAAAACCCTAACATAATTTCTGCCTCGAATGTAAAAGGATAAACTATTGACCCTACTCTTAATCTTCAGCTATTCCCCAAAGAGATTACGTGTCATCAATCAATGCTGTTGGTGATTTTTCTGTAGAAGATGAGTGATTTTTGTCTCAAATTATTGTGAGTTAGGTCACTTTATAAATAGTGTTTATATCTCAAGTGAACAGCCTTATACCAAATCCGACTTGTAGACCCCTTTGTTAAGGGTCTAAACAATGTCTCCCCATCCTGGTATGAGATCCGGCCCCCCTCTCCCCCTCCTTTAGGGAATAAGGAGGTGCTCGAAACGGATTGAGTCTTACGGGAGCGGCGGATAATGTTCTGCCAGAAAGGCTTTAGCCTCTGCCTCATCCTGAATCACTCCATCCAGGGTTGCGGCTAAGAGTTTGTCCAACATTTCTCGGTATTGTGGCCCTGGTTTATAACCCAGCTTTTTCAGGTCGTTACCATTGAGCGGTGCCTGTATATCGGCCCAAGTTGTGAGATATTTCCAGAACGTCCGCCTGATGCTTCTGGGAGCCTGAATCGCCATCAAAACTAAAGTGGGTAACTTATACTGACGCAGTAACCAGACGACTTCACTGGGACGCTGGGTATTCGGCAAGGACTGTTCTAGCTGTGCTTGTGCTTGGGCGAGTTGCTGGAGGCGCTCAATACTATCGAGTGGCAACTGAAGATTTTCTGCCACAGTCGCTCGTTCTTCGGGATCTAGGGATGCCAGCAACACTTCTAGACGCATCTGCCAGTGTTCTAGGCGTCGAGTAGGGTCAAACCGCCGCAGCCTGCGGTCAACCAAACGTACTTGCCACCACAGCGTTTCATTGAGCTTTAGGGTGGGATGGATGCAGCGCAGTGCACCTAATGAGGCTAAAAGCTGTAAAGCTCTCTGCCAATAAGGTGCCTGTAAAATATGCTTCAGTTCAGCTTTGAGGCGGGTTTGGAGGGCAGGGGCTTTGTCATTCTGGGAGAGCGATCGCTCATAGACTCCACTTTCCATTGCATAACGAATATACGCTTCGGTTTGGGGTTCAATCTCAAATCCCAAGCGCACGGCAAACCGTACAGCGCGATAAATCCGGGTGGGGTCTTCAATAAAGCTGTTGGCGTGTAAGACTCGAATTTGACGCGATCGCAAATCGAGCAATCCCCCAAAGAAATCCAATAAGGGCAACTCCCCACTCCGAGAAGTCGTCAGGCGAACCGCCAAAGCATTGATTGTAAAATCTCGCCGATACAAGTCTTGACGAATCGAACTGGCTTCAACTTCGGGATTCGCCGCCGGATAAGGATAAAATTCCGTGCGAGCGGTGGCAATATCTACCCATAAGGAGTCCAGAACTGGGTCATTGTGCCATAACAAAGCTGCCGTCTGAAAGGCTCCATGAACGTCTAAACGAACGTTTGGGTAGAGTTTCTGAATCGCTTGAGCTAGGGTTACCCCTGCACCCGTATCCGCTGAGCGATGAAACCCATCCACTACTACATCAATATCTTTAAGCAGTAGCATCTGTGACGCATCAGCCAGTAATAAATCGCGGATTGCTCCCCCCACCAAATAAAGATGCCAACCCCTAGATTGAGCCTCCTGAGCAGCTTGGGTGAGGAGTTCCCACTGCGCCGGAGCGAGGCGATCGCGAAGATTAGGGATGATAGCTTGAGGATGGGTCATCGGTAGCGGACACACATTTTCCCCTGCTTCCCAGTCTCCACTGCCATTTTGATGCAGTTGCCGCAGGACATCGGTACGGGTGACGATTCCGACTAACTGTCCCTTCTCCAAAACGGGAAGACGCCCAATATCGTAAGTCACCATCAGCGACTCAATTTCTGGCAAAGAGGTTTCGGGCGCGATCGTCTTGACATTTCGGGTCATGTAACCTTTAACAGGTGCATGACCAAACCCGTGATGTAATGCTAAATCCAAGTCTCGCCGTGAAACAACCCCAACCAGTTGGTCATTCTCATCTACCACCGAAAGCCCCGAATGACCATAACGCAGCAAAATCCGTTGGGCTTCGCTAATCGTTGTTTCGGGACGAATGGTGCGTACTGGCGACGACATTAACTCCCTGGCGCTTAGCGGCTCTTGGATTTGGTCTTTAAGTTGGTGAACAAGCTGCTCTACAGTTGCCAGGACATCCACATCTCGCAGCCTCATCGATGCCGCCTGGGAATGTCCACCCCCACCCAAAGGTTGGAATAACTCATTCAAATTCGTTCCTTCAATTCGCGATCGCCCAATCACTGTCAAGTATGAGGGGCAAAGGGGATGAGCAACGATAGGGACCTGTTGCCTCGTGGCTTCCTCAGATCCCTCAGATCCCTCAGCTTCCCCAACTTGCCCAGCTTCCCCTCTTCGCGGATACTCCGCGGCTAGGAGCAAGGCGTCGCTTTCCGTGAGTTCAACCAGTCGGGACGCCAAGCCGGATAATCCAGGTACAAAGCCTGTTGTTTTCAGGAGTACCCAAGAAATTTTGTAGCCCAAGTGGTCTTGTGAGTGTAAATTATCCAGGGCTTGTGTTAATAGGGTTTGGAGTTGAGGAGACAGTCCCGGATCGACATATTCGGCAATTTGCCGCACATTTGCCCCTTGTAGCATCAACCAGGCTAAAGCGGCAGCATCTCGTGCTGTCGTCTGGTCATAGGTCAAAGAACCTGTATCCACATGGATACCTAGTGCCATGACCGTTGCTTCCGCCGTGGTTAACGCCATAGAAGTTTGCTGCAACTGCTCGACAATCAGAGTCGTCGTTGCTCCCACTGGCTCAAGCTGAATTTGTGTGGCGGGGATATCGCTATCAATATCCAGGTGATGGTCGTAGATTTCAATCGCGGTTAAATGGGGTAAGTCGAACCACTCAGCGGCTTTTCCCAAGCGATCGCGCTTTTGGGTATCGACTACAACTAGGGATTGAATTTGTTTGGGGTTGACAGACCGACGCTCAATCAGGGCATACTCATCCCGATGCAGGGCTAAAAAATCCCGAACCGCTGGGTGGGCACCGCCAGTCAGAACTAGCTTGGCTCCCGGCTTCAGGCGCGTCAACCCCACGGCGGCTCCTAGAGCATCGAAATCAGCGGTGGTGTGGCACAAAATCAGATCCATGGTTCGCGGGGTGAGGGGTTTAACCGCTCGGAAATTTCAGCCAAAGTCGGTCAACTTTTGGTAGCTTAATTGATACAAAGGATTTAATCAGACTGAGGAAGAAGGCTTTCCAGAGTCGGTCTCGATAAAAACCCGGCAATAAAAGAGAAAACTCTAGCTCTTGCCATGAGATTATATTATTTGGTTGCACTCCCTGCCTGGATGGCTGAATCACAAAATCCACATATCCACAATTTAGATATAAGTGGGCTGCAACTAGCACAGCCAGGGAAACTCCAAACGACAAAGGGCAAAGCACTTGTCCTGTTGGCGTAAGCCAAGCTCCAAACTCTGATTACGCCTTTTCTGGGAGGGTGTTTTCTCGGAGACGCTGAGTAAGACCCATTAGGCTTTGCTCTAAAAGGCATCGGCGGATGAAGCTAGGAATGATACGGGAAGAGTCCCTGTCGTACTTCACTATCAGTCAAATTCGGGCTGAATAGTTTCTATCCAGCTCACTGCTTTTAATTTGGGAGAACAAGAAATGTCTATCATATTTCAAATATCACTTGCTGCTCTGGTTGCCCTGTCCTTTGTTATGGTTGTCGGTGTGCCCGTCGCCTACGCCTCTCCACAGAACTGGAATCAATCCAAACAGTTAATCTTTTTAGGTTCCGGCGTTTGGATCGCTCTTGTTCTTTTAGTGGGTGTCTTGAATTTTTTGGTGGTGTAAACAACGTACACGCCGCCAGCCAAATTCTCGCTCTTAATGATTTAACACAACAGCCATGGCAGTTTTCGAAGGAACTTTTACTTCATCTACACCCCTACGGTTTGCAATTATCATTGGTCGATTCAACGATTTAGTGACCGGCAAACTTCTAGCAGGGTGTGAAGATTGTCTGAAACGCCACGGTGTTGATACCAATCCCCACGGTACTCAAGTGGATTATATTTGGGTACCTGGTGCTTTTGAGGTGCCTCTGATGGCTCGTCAAGCCGCACTCACGGGACGCTATGATGCCGTGATTTGCCTAGGCGCAGTCATCCGGGGGCAAACCCCTCATTTCGATTATGTCGCTGCTGAAGTGGCCAAGGGGGTTGCTGCGGCTGGTGTGGAAACAGGTGTGCCAGTAATCTTTGGAGTTGTGACAGTCGATACCATGCAGCAAGCCTTAGAACGAGCGGGTATCAAGAGCAATAAAGGCTGGGATTATGCCCTGAATGCCTTGGAGATGGCCAGCTTAATGCAGCACTTCAAGGGAAACGGGATAGCTTCAGCCTATGCTACTTATGAAGAAAGTGCTGTTACCCCTCAGGTGCTACCGATTTCCTCTAATCGGACAATCACTTCAGAGGCAAGGATTGAACGCCAACCGTCGGCTGAGTAGCAATTGGGGCATGGAAGGGGACACGGGGGACACTCAGACACGGGGGACAAGCCAGTTTTTCTCCCGTGTCCACCTTGGGTGTCTTTCCGTTTTCCCAATCCCCAATCCAACATCCAAAATCTAAAATTCACGCATCAGTTGACAGATGGTGATTATTCTGGCAAGCTAGAAATTGTGGAAACGATGCGGGTATAGCTCAGTGGTAGAGCGTCACCTTGCCAAGGTGAATGTCGCGCGTTCGAATCGCGTTACCCGCTTTAAAAAAAGTACAAGTTAAAATAGCGAATCATATCAGTGCTTGTTACTGAGTTACTATGGCTTGTAAATTATACAAAACATTGACAACATTAAGTCTAAATGCTGATCTAGGGTAGTGCATGTTAAGGGAAGCGCTAGTATATTAAAAATGGGCATTTCCTCTGCATCGCTCAATCCGGGGTCTCGATCGCGTCTCAGGCAGTAGTCGCTGGTTACTCTCGCCTAAATGGGATTGACCAACACTACGGCTCGTGCAAGTTAGGATAATCTTTGCTTGAAGTGTTTGGGTAATGAAATAGCGCCTGTGCCATCTCAGAAATCTCAAAAGATTGACTTAAACAATGAGTACCCCTGCCCTTGTCGGCGTCGGGGTTCTTTAATACCGATCACGCTGACAGATGCCTTTGGCTGCAATCGCTGTCAGCAGATCTTTGTGGTTGAAGAAAGTGGGTATGTCATAGAACAACTTTCTACTAGCTACCCCTACAAAAAAGTGTGGCGTTGGACAGGGCATCGGTGGAGTACAGCGAATTCGAGTTTTGGGGAATATTACTTACCGATTGCAGTGGGGATGGTCTTCGTACTCCTGGTTGTCTGGCTTCCGATAGCGTTACGCGCTCCCAAAGCCGTCACCTTTGTATTGGTGTTGCTGGCGGTGCTGATAGCGGTACTGCCTTCTCTCTGGCTTTGGCTAGCTCATCGGCGTTAGCAGAAGGTGAAAATGGAGACTGATGGCTTTACGCCTAACCCCACTGATGCTGTACTCCGTGCCTATCGGGCTTCTTTAGTCTTAGCAACGACTACAGGAGTAGACCGCAGTCGCGGGATTCAAGCCATGGCGAAGGCGCTCTCTAACTCCTTTGATGATATTTTGGAAGCCAACACCCTCGACCTGGAAGCCAGCCGAGAGATGGCAGTGCCAGAGATCATTTGGGAGTGGCTCAAGCTGACGCCTGAGCGGCTTCAGACGACCATCCAGATTTTGCAAAGGATTGGGGAGCTATCCGATCCAATCCGGCGGGTGATGAACGCCTCCTACCAACTGGATCACTCTCAAACCTATTGCCACCTGATGCCACTGGGCGTCATTGCTCTAATTTATGAAGCGTTTCCAGAGTTAAGTGCGATCACCGCAGGCTTTTGTATCAAAACTGGCAACTGCCTGATTCTCAGAGGGGGAAGTGAAGCGAGTCAATCTAATTTAGTGATTTCGCAGGCTTTACAAACAGCATTAGATGAAGCCGGGTTGCCAGAAGGATGCCTACAACTGTTGCCCTCAGAACAAGGTGCTTCGATTCGGGATTTAGTTACCCAAGACCGCTATCTCAACTTAGTCATTCCCTATGGACGACCCACGCTGGTACAGCAAGTGCTGGAGCAATCCACAGCACCGGTTTTAAGGTCCGCCATGGGCAACTGTTACCTGTACTGGTCTGCCACAGGGACGCTAGATATGGTTCGTTGGGTCATTTTAGACAGTCAGGCGAGTGAACCTGATCCAGTGAATGCGATTGAAAAGATTTTGATTAATCGTCATCAAAAACCATCCTCCTTGGTCATGCTCTGGAATAGCCTCAAGGAAAAGGGTTTCAAACTCAAAGGCGATGACGAACTGGTGGCTGAATTTCCCGAACAGTTAACCTTGGCAGCCGAATCGGAATGGAATCAACCTTATCTCAATAACACTATTGCCTTTAAAGTCGTCGATAACATCGAGTCCGCGATTAGCTGGTTGAACCAGTACAGTAGTGGTCATGCTGACTGCATTGTCACAGAGTCTTATCAGGAAAGTCGCCAATTTGCCTTAGGTGTTGATAGCGCCTCGGTCTATATTAATTCCTCGCCTCGATTTTCCCGCAACCCAAAACGGGCAGATGCGGTTTTTCTGGGGATGTCCAACCAAAAGGGCTATCGTCGAGGAATGATTAGCTTGGAGGCGCTCACAACACTTAAGCAGGTGATTCAGGGTAATGGGAAATATTAGGAATGGGTAATTGTAATGGGTAAGCAAAGAGTAAAAACTGTTTTTGCCTTTTGCCTGACCGATGACCAAGCACCAATTACCCATTACAATTACCCGTTATTATTCTTTTCCTACCAGTTTGACCTTCTGGGCCAAACCTAACAATTGTAAAAACTGAATCGTCATCCAGGTGAGGTCAATTTCCCACCATTTCATACCGTGTCGAGCCGAATATTGATAGGCGTGATGATTGTTATGCCAGCCTTCACCATAGGTCAGTAAAGCCACCCACCAACAGTTTCTTGAGTGGTCATTCGCGTCATACGTTTGATAACCAAACGTATGAGTTGCACTGTTGACCAACCAAGTGCAGTGAAACACGATAACGATACGGGCAAAAATGCCCCAAACAACAAAAGGCCAGCCTCCTAGCCCGTAGAAAATCAAGCCCAGAACGATTTGAATGGGGACAAAATAATTTTGTAGAAACTGATAAACAGGGTCATCTGAAATGTCTTTTGTGTAGCGAGGAATATCTACATCCGCTGGGATATTATAGAGCATCCAACCCATGTGGCTCCACCAAAATCCCCGATTGGAATTATGAGGATCGGGTTGAGTATCAGAATGTAAATGATGGATGCGATGCAAACCAACCCACCGGATTGGTCCTCCCTGGCAAGCTAAAGTGCCGCAGAAAACGAAGAAGTATTCCAGCCACTTAGGAGTTTGAAAACTCCGATGAGTGACTAAGCGATGAAATCCTAGAGTAATTCCTAAACCACCAGTGACCCAGTGGAGCAAGATAGCTAAGCCAATAGCTTTCCAGCTAAAATTGCTAGGGAGCAAGGCAAAAAGAGCACCGATGTGTAACACCGCCATGAAAATGATGGTGACCCAATCGGGGCGTAAGGGGGAGGAAATCTCCACTTTTTCTGGATTTGAGGTAGCGCTCGTCATCTGTAAGTTTTATTTAAATTGTGTAGCCTAATCTGTTATCTTATTTGAGATTTTGAAGGATGGATTCTGGAGTTTTGATTTGTGAAAAATCCAACCTTCAAAAATCGCCAATCACAAATTGATTGATTAATGAACAGCGATAAGCAACTGCAAGAAGCAGAAAAGGCACTAGTTCCGATTTTTTACGGAATTGACGCCGCCGTCAAGCAAAATTTCAAAAAAGTGCTGGATTCCTTTCGCCGTCACCGTGTAGGAGTTCATCACTTTGCCGGGGTCAGCGGTTACGGGCATGATGATTTGGGCCGCGAAACGCTGGATCAGGTGTTTGCTGATGTGATGGGGGCTGAGGCAGCGGCGGTACGGGTGCAGTTGGTTTCAGGAACCCATGCGATCGCCTGTTGCCTGTTTGGTGTCCTGCGTCCTGGTGACGAGATGCTGGCGGTGGTAGGTGCGCCTTACGACACGTTAGAAGAGGTGATTGGTTTACGAGGTCAAAACCAAGGCTCTCTCAGGGAGTTTGGCATTGGTTACCGTGAGTTACCTCTCACCCCGGAGGGAACCGTAGATTGGCACAATTTAAGTCAAGGGGTGAGCGATAACACGCGCCTTGTCTTAATTCAGCGTTCTTGTGGCTATTCCTGGCGCTCCAGCCTTTCCATTGCCGACATTGAAAAAATCGTCCAGGTGGTGAAACAACAAAACCCCGACACGATTTGCTTTGTGGATAACTGTTATGGCGAGTTTATTGAAAACCGGGAACCCCCAGCCGTTGGGGCTGACCTAATAGCCGGTTCCCTGATTAAAAATCCGGGTGGCACTATTGTCACAGCGGGAGGCTACATCGCCGGAAGATCCGATTTAGTTGAGGCCGCCGCTTGTCGCTTGACGGCCCCTGGAATTGGCAGTGCGGGGGGCGCAACCTTCGAGCAAAATCGGCTGCTGTTTCAAGGGCTGTTCTTAGCCCCCCAAATGGTGGGAGAAGCCATGAAGGGGAATCACTTAACGGCTTATGTCTTCCACCAACTAGGCTACCCGGTGAATCCGCTGCCCATGGCACCCCGGCGGGATGTGATTCAAGCCATCCAACTAGGTTCACCAGAGAAGCTGATTGCCTTTTGTGGAGCGATTCAACAGCACTCACCCATCGGCTCTTATCTCAGCCCCGTGCCCGCAGAGATGCCCGGTTATGAGAGCCAGTTGGTCATGGCAGGAGGTACGTTTATTGATGGCAGCACTTCCGAATTTTCCGCCGATGGCCCCCTGCGAAAGCCCTATATTGCCTTTTGTCAAGGGGGAACCCATTGGACTCATGTGGCGATCGCGCTAGAAGCGGCTATAGAAGCCGTTGGATCGGCTTAAAGAAGTTGGCTGGAAGGGTCATCTGCACTCACTACCTCCTTAACACGCTTAAAATCTAGCTAAAGCGATGGGAAGGGGTATAGCTAGGTTGAGCGTCCTGGGTTCTGAAGCGAACAAGCCAGTCAGAATTAGCAGCCAAAAGATGCTCAATTCCCCAATGAACATAATTCTCGATATGCAAACGCAGCTCTAAGGAACGATATGGAAACTTGGTCTTGACCGGCCAGCCTTGCTGATTGGCAAAAACAGGATAAAGTCCCTGAATTCCACTCCTAACATAGTCCACTAATTTTTGGCGTAATTCAGGATTAGCAAAAGCTTGCTTGTAAGGTTCATCAGGATACAGCTCTAAGGCATTTGTAATTTCTTCATTGATGACCACGATTCCCAAGTTTTCACTCTCTTTGGGCATTGGTGATGACATGTTTCGCTCCTCAAATCGATGGGCTACCAACTAACGCTAATCCACGCGGAAAAATGAATAAACCCTCAGCGATCGCTTCTTGAACCAAAAGACCTGTGTACCTAAGTACAGACCAAGCCACTCTTCGCTGCCCTCTGTAGTTCCCTCTGCAACAGACAGGAGAGCGGGAAAGGTCAGAGCCTCTACGATGGGTTTACTCCGCTGAATGTACAGCGTGGAAGTGAAAAATTTGGGTAAGAACGCCCAAACCAACAAACGTTTTTTGTAAATAAGAATTAAGAACTCTGTTTGAGGCGATAGCCGAGACCATGAACCGTCTCAATTAAATCATTAGGCGCGCCTACGGTTTTGAGTTTATTGCGTAAACTCTTAACATGTGCTTTGACCGTATCTTCGGTTGGGGGACTCTCTAAAGACCAAATATGTTCGATCAAGAGACTGCGGCTGAGTACCCGCCGCCCACTCCGCAAGAAAAGCTCCAAGAGCGCATACTCTTTAGGCGTCAGACGCAAGGGTTTGTCATCGTAAGACACGTCATAGGTACTAGGGTCAAGCTTCAAACCCCCCCACTCCAACACAGGCGACGTTGAACTCATGCCTCGACGCAACAAAGCGCGAACACGGGCTAACAATTCGGGGAGATCGATAGGTTTAACCACATAGTCATCCGCTCCAGCATCCAAGCCGCTCACTTTGTCGTAGCTAGTATCGCGAGCCGTAATCATCAGAATTGGATTGCTGTAGCCTTTAGCCCGTAATCTCTGGCAAAGGCTGATCCCATCTAGTTTAGGAAGCATCACATCCAGCAACATCAAGTCATAGTCCATCGCTTGGGCTTGCATCCAACCGGCTTCCCCATCACTCGCAACATCCACGACATACCATTGATCCGTCAGGGCTTCTGCTAGGGCTTCAGCAAAGCCCGCATCATCTTCGACTAGCAGGATTCTCATAGCCAAACCCTATTGAGTTTGAAATAGTTAAATAGACAGGTAGGAGGGAGGTTGAAGAAACCATTACGCTTAAGTTCACTTCGGCAAGGGTGAAATGGCGGATTAATGAAAGACAAATCATAACATCTTTACCTTAAAGATACAAAGCTTAACAATTGTTCACTCAGTCGGCTCTCCAGAGACCTCTGCTATTTTCCGAGGAAAGAAACATCATTAAATTTTCTCCCCCACTCTTACCCATTCCTAATTTTGCCTCTCTGTTCAATAGCAAGTTAAATATCAAGTTATGACTTTAAAGATCAAGTTATGACGACTAAAATCCAATAATAATGAAAATGCTTATCACAAAAAGAACCCTTAGTATCGGGTTTGGGTTGGCACTGTGCCTGATCAGTGGAGTGACTATTTTTTCGTATGGGAGCCTAATGGGCAAACCCTGGAGCGGGAATGGGTTCAATCCCATGCTGATAGTCGCGATCGCTAACAGTTGCAGTCTGGTGGTACTCGCTTGGGCGTACTCTCGGCTGGGGCTTGGTTTCACTCATTTGCCGTTCTCTGAAGACGTGCTGCACCAAAGTACACAACCCAATCCTGAGGGGGAAAGCGTTGCAGAACCCTTAGATTCAGCCTTACAACCTGAGCGTCAGCACAGTGAGGAGTCCCCAAGCGCCGAGCGCTTCTTTAACCTGTCGCTGGATATGCTCCTGATTAGCAACACAGACGGTTATGTCACCCATATCAATCCAGCTTGGGAGAGAATCTTGGGCTTTACGCTTGAGGAATTAAAAGCCCAACCTTGGATCGCTTTTGTTCATCCCCAAGACGTGGAAGCCACCCAAGCTCAGATGGAGCAATTGGGCAGGGGTGTGTGTATTACTCGGTTTGAGAATCGCTATCGCCGCAAGGATGGTTCTTACAAATGGCTGTCTTGGACGGCTGTCCCGTTTCTGGAAGAAGGGTTGGTTTATGCAGTGGCTCGTGATGTCAGCGATTACAAGCAGGCAGAAGAGGCATTACGAAAAGTCAATCAGGAGCTAGAAATTGCGATCGCAGAGCGCCTAACTCAATTAATCCAAACCTCCCAGGACTTACTCACTGAAATTGCCGAGCGCAAGCAGATGGAAGAAGCGCTCAGAAGTAGTGAGCAGCGCTTCAGGGTGGCGCTGCAAAATTCGCCAACCTTTGTGTTCTCTCAAGACAGCGAGTTACGTTACACCTGGATCTACAATCCGAATCCAGAGAGCCAAATCCAGAGAGCCATCGGTCAATCAGACGCTGAAATTATGGCTCCTGAAGACGCCAAACGGCTGACAGCCATCAAGCAGCGAGTGCTGACAAACGGGATAGGAACGCGCGAAGAGGTATTTGTTACGGTCAAGGAAGAAATTCGCTATTACGACCTGACGGTAGAACCGTTACTTGGGTCAACCGGGGACGTTGTAGGCATCACCTGCGCGGCTACGGATATCACGAGCATTCGGATTAGGGAACAGCAGTTACGAGCGATCTTCGAGCAGTCACTGGACGCCATTATGATCACAGATGATCAGGGAAGCTATCTAGAAGCGAATCCCGCGGCCTGCCAGTTGTTAGGTCTGCCCTTGAGTGAGCTTTTGGGCAGGCGGATTGTAGAGTTTATGGAACCGGGGTTTGATTTTGCATCGGCGTGGCGCTCCTTCCGCAAACAGGGACAGTTAACGGGGACAATGCGCCTTTTACACTTGGACGGAACTGTGCGAAGCGTGGATTATGCAGCGAAAGCTGACTTTTTACCCGGACGGCATTTGTCCATTCTGCGCGACATAACAGAACGCAAGCAAGTCGAGATAGCTTTACTGGAAGAACGTAACTTTATTTCAGCCATTTTGGAAGCTGTCAATGCTTTAATTGTAGTTCTCGATGACCAGGGAAGATTCGTTCGTTTTAATCGCGCTTGTGAACAAATTACAGGCTACTCGTTGGAGGAAGTTAAGGGGAAATATATTTGGGATTTGTTTTTAATCCCAAAGGAGGTGGAAGCAGTCCAAGCGATGATTCAGGAACTCCAAGCAGGTCAATTTCCCAACGAGTCTGAACATTACTGGATCGCACGGGATGGCAGTCGCAACCTGATTTCTTGGTTTAATACGGTGATTCTCGATACCGATGGCTCGACTAAACATATCATCGGTATTGGCATTGATATCACGGATCGAAAACGAGCGGAAGATATGCGTCGGGCGTTAGAACGAGAGCAAGCGCTTAGTGAACTGCGACTCCGTTTCTTTTCCATGGCATCCCATGAGTTTCGTACTCCCTTGAGTACTATCTTACTAACGGCTCAAATTCTGGAATCGTCTGCTCAGGGATGGTCTCAGGAGAAACGAACCAGAAATCTCCAGCGGATTGTCTCGGCGGCTAAAGAAATGAGGCAAATGCTGGATGATATTTTAACCATTAATCGAGCCGAAACCGGAAGACTAGAGTTTGCTCCTACGCCCATTGAACTCAATGCTTTTTGTCAGCAAATGCTCCAAGAAATGCGGATTTATGCCACGGCTTTGCATACCTTAGTTTTTTCTAACCAAAGCGAAGCAGAATGGGCTTTGATGGATGAAAAGCTTTTGCGTTATATTTTATCAAATTTACTCTCAAATGCTATTAAATATTCGCCTCAAGGAGGTGAGATTAATTTAGAAATTCTGCGGAATCAAGAAGCTATTTTATTGCAAATCTATGACCGGGGAATTGGCATTCCCTTATCCGATCAACCTCATCTGTTTGAAGCCTTTCATCGGGGAGCGAATGTTGAGAGTATTCCCGGTTCAGGATTGGGGCTGACGGTCGCGAAAAAGTGTGTGGATTTACATGGCGGCAGAATCATGTTTACCAGTGAGGTAGGAGTAGGTACCACGTTTACAGTGATGATTCCGATCCAGATAGGGATGAAGGATGGAGACTGGGGACGGTCGTATTGAATTGGTTTCAAACCGCCGCTTAGTTGCGATCAAGCAAACTCTGGTCTAACCTCGGTATTAGGCTCTTTGACAACGAAGAGCATACCCTATCGGAGGTTTTGGTTCATGGTGTTTATGCCCTTCAATTTCCTCCTCATCTGGCTAGTAGGGCTGCTGTCCATCAGTATATTGGGTGGGGGCATTTACATCCTGTATGAGTGGTATATCGGTGAACTGGATGGTATGTCCTATTTGCTGGGTGGACTGGGGATGATTCTCTGGTCTTTCGGGGGTCGTTTTATCAGTTTGCCGCTGTTTCGACGTGCGGGACGGGATGAACCTAAGCGCACTCGTTCTGAGACGGTGCAGCGTTTGCGGCGTCCGGATGGTACCGTACTTCAGGTCGAGTTTTATGGCCCAGAGGATGGACAACCCATTATCTTGTCACATGGGTGGGGGCCAAACAGTACTGTATGGTATTACGCCAAGCGACAATTAAGCGATCGCTTTCGCGTGATTGTTTGGGATTTGCCGGGATTAGGAAAATCAAGTAAACCCAACAATAAGGATTACTCACTCGAAAAATATGCCCGCGATCTTGAAGCGATTGTTGATTTAGTGGGGAAGCCGGTTATCCTACTCGGACACAGTATGGGCGGTATGCTCACACTCACATTTTGTCGGCTGTTTCCAGAACAGTTGGGGAGTCGGGTGGCAGGTTTAATTCTCGCGGATACCACCTATACCAATCCCGTGAAAACGGCTATTTTGAGCAAGGTCTTACGCGCCGTGCAGAAGCCATTACTCGAACCCTTGTTGTACCTTACCATTGGCTTATCACCTGTCCTTTGGTTGATGACTTGGTTGAGCTATTTCAATGGTTCATTACATATCAGTGTAGAATTATCGGGATTTAAAGGGACTGAAACACGGGGTCAATTAGACTTCTCCGCTTTATTATCAGCTTTGGGTTCGCCTGGTGTTCTGGCACGCGGCACCCTAGCGATGTTTAAGTATGAGGAAACGGCAACACTTTCCACCATTCATATTCCGGTACTACTCATCGTTGGTGCTTCAGATATTGCGACTAAACCAGATGCCAGCCTTCGCATGAAAGCGGAATTACCTCAATCTGAATTTGTGTCTTTAAAGGGAAGTGGACATATGAGTTTAATGGAACACAATCAGGAATTTGCTGAAATAGTCAGCGCGTTCAGTACGGCCTGTTTTTGACACTTCCACTGATAATTCTGGGTAGGAATTATGGCAAGCACGGAATATTCATAATAATGGTCAGATTGCGGGCGAGGATAATTCAACTTCACCCCGATTGGAACAGTTATAGCAGTCGCCAAGGCGATTAGGACACATGTAAATACTGGAACCTTGACCCATCAATCTTTTCCCTTCTGCCTTCTGCCTTCTGCCTTCTGCCCTCTGCTATAACACGTTATTGCCATATCGAAATAAATCTCATGGAAGGACGAATACTGGGTGGACGTTATCAAATCATCAGTCAATTGGCACAGGGCGGGTATGGTATTACCTTCTTGGCTGAAGATCGGCAGCTACCCGGTAATCCTCGATGTATTGTTAAGCAACTCAAACCTGAAGCAACTGATCCGAATAATCTCAAGGTAGCGGCACAGCTATTCAACGCAGAAGCACAAGTCCTCTATCGGTTGGGGAATCATCCTCAGATTCCTCAACTTTTAGCTCACTTTGAGGAAAATCAAGAGTTTTATTTAGTTCAGGAATTTATCGAAGGTCATAATCTCAGCCAAGAATTCACTCCCAATAAGCCATTGAGTGAGTCTTATGTCATTGCTCTTTTGCGAGATATTCTGGATGTGTTGGAATTTGTGCATCAGCAGAATGTCATCCACCGCGACCTTAAGCCGGAAAATATTAGACGGCATAAAGATGGCAAAATTGTTCTGATTGATTTTGGCTTAGTCAAACAACTAAGTACCCAGCTAACAGATTCCCAAAAGAACGTAACGTTGACGGTTAATATGGGCACTCTTGGCTATATGCCGAGCGAACAAGCTCTAGGTAAGTCAAGGTTCAGTAGTGATATTTATGCCCTGGGGATGATTGCGATTCAAGCCCTTACAGGAATACATCCTCGTAAATTACCAGAAGATGAAAATGGTGAAATTGTTTGGCGTGACCAAGTACAGGTTAGCCGTGAGTTAGCCAATGTTTTAGACGAGATGGTGCGATATGATTTTCGCCAGCGTTACTCGTCAGCCACAGAAGCATTGCAAGCTTTAAAAGAGGCGGGATTAATTGCTTCTCTCCAAGCGCCACCTCCCCCGCCTGATACTCCTCAAACGTTGTTGGATAAAGCACATATTTTGTGTGAATTGAAACGGTATGAAGACGCAATTTCCTGTTATGAAGAAGCGATTTTAATTCAACCCAATTTTTATCAAGCTTGGTATGAACGCGGCAAGGTACTCTATCAATTGGAACGGTACGAGGATGCGATCGCTTCTTATGATAAGGTGATTCAACTCCAACCCGACGATGCCGAGGTTTGGTTTGAACGAACTCAGGCACTCTATCAGTTGCAATCGTACTCAGAGGCAATTAATTGTTTGGATAAAGCCCTGCAAATCAGGCCAGACTACGCTGAAGCTTGGGTGATGCGAGGGGTGGTACTGCGAAATTTGCAACGGGATGAAGATGCGATCGCTTGTTATGACAAAGCGATTGAATTCAAGCCCGACTATGCTGTTGCTTGGTATAACCGTGGCGTGCTGTTAGCTAGCTGGCAACGATACGAAGAGGCGTTTGCTGCTTTTGATCAGGTGATTCAACTCCAACCCAACAATGCTGTTGCTTGGTTCAATCGAGGTGCGGCGTTAGGGAACTTGCAACGGTATGAAGATGCGATCGCTTCTTATCATAAAGCGATTGAATTCAATTCCAAGTATGTGCAGGCTTGGTTTCAGCGAGGTATGGCGCTGGGTGAGTTGCAACGGTACGAAGAGGCAATCACGGCTTATGACAAGGTGATTCAACTCCAACCCGACGACGGGGAGGTCTGGTTTCAAAGAGGTTTTGCTCTATATAACTTGCAACGTTATGAAGATGCGATCGCTTCTTATGATAAGGCGATTGAATTCAATCCCCTAGACGCGGAAGCTTGGGGGAATCGAGGGGGAGTATTATTGATGTTGCAACGGTACGAAGATGCGATCGTTTCGTTCGATAAAGCGATTCAAATTCAACCGAATTTCCCCACGGCAATACACAACCGAGCACAGGCATTGAGTCAGTTGGGATAGTAGACTGTTTGCTGATGTGATGGTATATATGTCGCCATAAAGGTTAGGACAGATTTAACGGCTCAAACGACCACGTATCAGCCTTCTGCCTTCTGTCTTTTGCTATACGTGGTTTTGCTTAAAAAGGACAGACGAATTAACACAGATAGGTGTAGAAGAGAAAGCGAACACCCTCCATTATATTGATGTGTCTTTATCTCACCTGAAAATAGAAGTCATCGTTTCGTCTTCCCTTAGACGGTTTGCATAAGTGGCAAGCGTCGGGAGATATATTGCTACAGCTCGCGTCGCCAAAATCGACGGAAAGCAAGCTCTTGTCTACAGCGAAACACAGGGATTGACGGAAAATGAGCAGATATAAGGTTGTTCGAGAATTGGGACGCAACCCTGAAGGGGGGCGCATTACTTACCTCGCCACAGACACTAGTCTCGCTCCACCTGTTGAAGTAGTCATTAAAGAATTCCGTTTTGCCCTTGCAGGTACAAATTGGTCGGGTTTTAAAGCTTACGAACGGGAAATTGCAGTTCTGCGAGAACTGAATCACCCTCGCATCCCCCACTACTTGGATTCGTTTGAAACGAAATCAGGCTTTTGTTTGGTGCAGGAATATAAAAACGCTTTATCTCTGACGGTACGACGCAGCTTTACGCCTGAAGATATTAAGAAAATCGCTGAATCAGTATTAGAGATTTTAGTTTATTTGCAAAACCGTACTCCTCCAGTCATTCATCGGGACATTAAACCAGAGAATATTGTGGTTGACAAGCAATTGAATGCTTATCTAGTTGATTTTGGTTTTGCTCGAATTCGGAGTGGGGAACTGGCTCTCAGTAGCGTTGCCGCGGGTACTCCGGGTTTCATGCCGCCGGAGGAACAGTTTGGTCGTTCTCTTACCGAAGCATCCGATCTTTATAGTTTGGGGGCGACGCTGATTTGCTTACTTACGGGGACGCGATCGCAGGACGTGGGGAACTTAATTGATGATAACTATCGCTTTAATTTCAAGAAATTAGTACCCAAACTCAATCCCCGTTTTATCTTATGGTTGGAGAAGATGGTTACACCTAACGTCAAACACCGCTATGCCAATGCATGGGATGCCTTGCAAGCCTTGAAACCCATTCAGGTGGTTGGCGCTGCCTCTGGCTTAGAGAGTTTAGTCAGTGCTGTAAAGCCCAGGAAGAGTACGACTGGGATAGGGCTAGCTACCCTCACTATTTTTGCCCTTTTTATCATAAAGATGATGGATTTCCAGCGTGAAAATCCTGTAAAAGTTGAAAACTCGACGCCGCTAAAAAGTGAGAATTCCACGCCGCATCTCAGCCCAGTAGGAACTAGCCAATCATCCCTAGTAGGATACTGGAACTTTGACCAATGCAGTAGTGCGGGTAAACCGATGCTGGCTGATGAGTTAGGGAGTCAAATAGAGGGAACGATGCTCGAAGGTGTTACCTGTGAACAGGGACGTTTCGGGTACGCAGGATTCTTTGATGGTGTCGATGACCTGATTGAAATTCCAGATCAGCCCAACTTTCACTTCACTAACCAGATGACTGTTAGTGCTTGGGTCAAACCCTCACGAGTCTCCGGACTGCAAACCATCGTGAACAAGTGGTATGCGAAGGATTCGTATATGCTCTCCGTCGCCTACCATAACTTTGAATTTGTTGTAAGATTTTCTGATGAAAAGTTGGTCAAGGTTTTAGCCCCAGCAACCCCAGGTGTCTGGACACATGTTGCTGGTGTGTATAACGGTCAGAAGCTCTTGCTTTACATCAACGGTCAACTAGTGGCATCGACAGCAGCTAGTGGTATCCTTGAAGATTCCGATCGCCCCATATCCATTGGCAACCATCCTGCCTGGAATGCGTTTTATGGATTCATTGATGAAGTTCGGCTCTACAACGTTGCTCTAGACACCAAACAGGTATCGGAATTGTCATCAAGTCCTGTAACGCAGCCCAGTTCTATGACACAGCTCAGTTCTGTGACACAGTTACGGAAAACTGGACATTGTCCACGGTGCGATCTCCAGATGGTCAACCTGGAGGGAGCTGGCCTACTAGGTGCTAACCTGGGGTATGCCAATCTACAGGGGGCTAGACTCAAGGGTGCCCAACTGGGGTATGCCCAACTTTGGTATGCCAACCTACAGGATGCTATGGTGGGGGGTGCCCAACTGTGGAGCGCCAACCTAACAGGTGCTAACTTGGAGGATGCCCAGCTATGGGGTTCCAACTTGGGGAATGCCAACCTACGGAATGCCAAACTAGCGCGTGCCAATCTCAAAGGTGCCGTCTTGGACAGTGCTTTCTTGCAGGGTGCCAACCTGGCTGGTGCTAACTTGCAGGGTGCCAACCTCAAAGATGCCAACTTGGAGAATGCCAACCTTAAAGGTGCCAATCTCAAGGAAGCCATCATGCCTGATGGTACCAAACATAATTAGCATAGCGAGGAGCGATCGCCAAGAAGTTTAGTAAAGTTCAAGACAATCAAGTGAGCCATTGCTCATGAATTCCTGAATTGTCTCAGCTCCAGAACGAAGGATTGCCTCCACATTACTTGTTAGTGCATTGCCACAGCGTAACCAAAGCACTTTCGGCGGTGAACCATAAAGACGGCTTCGCTCTGCAAAATCCGCATCCTGCGTCACAATACAAAACCCTTGAATCTTGGCAAACTCCCAAATCTCACTATCATCTGCTTCAGTCAGACTATGACATTGAACATGACTAGAATCAGGGAAAATATCTGCAAGCCGAGTCACCAATTTCCGGCTTAAGTTCTGGTCAAACAGTAACTTCAAGTGTTCCCTACCACAGCAATTAGACGACGTTCTCGGTCAGCCGCAAATTCCAAACACGCTCTGATATCTTCCTCCGTCAACTCAGGGAAATCATCCAAGATTTCTGCATGAGACATTCCTGCCGCCAACCAGCCCAAAACATCATACACGGTAATCCGCATTCGTCGAATGCAAGGCTTTCCTCCGCGCTTACCCGGTTCAATTGTGATGATGTTGCGATAACTCATGACTAAGTTAGATTGGCTATCTGTTTGACTCAGTTTAATTGAGTAACTTGATTGTAACCATTAGCCTCTATCGTTAATTTTCACCATCCCCTTCTCAATCCTAATACCCATCGCTGGATTCACTCCGGTTTAGAGGGCACAGCGTTAAGATCGTTAAGCACTGTTTCGCTTGCCTCCCATGCCTGAGCCTATCGATCTATCTGATGCCCTACCCGGTGAGACATTGCCTGCAACCTCTGTGCACACCAATGGGCGGCATCATTCCACCAGCAACAACCTCAACGTGATTCGCATTCGGGGGGCGAGGCAGCATAACCTGAAGAATGTTGACTTGGAACTGCCGCGCGATCGCCTAATTGTCTTCACGGGCGTCTCCGGTTCCGGTAAGTCCTCCCTTGCCTTTGACACCATCTTTGCCGAAGGACAGCGTCGCTACATCGAGTCCCTCAGTGCCTATGCGCGGCAATTTTTGGGACAGTTGGATAAGCCGGATGTGGATGTGATTGAAGGCTTAAGTCCCGCCATCTCGATAGACCAAAAATCGACCTCCAATAACCCCCGCTCTACCGTTGGCACGGTTACCGAGATTTACGATTATTTGCGCTTGTTGTTCGGACGGGCAGGAGAACCCCATTGCCCGATTTGCGATCGCAATATTGCCCCCCAAACCATCGACCAAATGTGCGATCGCATCCTGGAACTCCCCGACCGCACTCGTTTCCAAATCCTCGCTCCTGTCGTCCGGGGCAAGAAAGGCACCCACAAGAAGCTGCTATCCAGTCTCGCCTCGGAAGGATTTGTGCGCGTGAGGGTCAATGGCGAGGTTCGAGAGCTCAGTGATTCGATTGAATTAGATAAAAATTATACCCACCACATTGAAGTCGTCGTTGACCGACTCATCAAGAAGCCAGACTTACAGGAACGTCTGACGGATTCCCTCTCCACCTGCTTAAAGCGTACTGGTGGAATTGCGGTGGTTGAGGTATTAAATGATACTTCGGTAGAGTCAGAAGATGCAGTAAACCATGGGAGTACCATAACAGAAAATCCTATAAATAGCGAGGATTCTTATCAGAAACCAGCCAAAGAATTAGTCTTTTCCGAGAACTTTGCTTGCCCGGAACACGGGGCAGTGATGGAGGAATTATCGCCCAGACTGTTTTCGTTTAACTCTCCCTATGGGGCTTGCCCTCACTGCCACGGATTAGGGAGTTTGCGTACCTTTTCACCCGACTTGGTCGTACCTGATCCAGAGGCACCAGTATATGCGGCGATCGCACCTTGGTCGGATAAAGATAATTCCTATTACCTCTCCCTGCTCTATAGTGTGGCGCAAGCTTATGGTTTTGAAATCCAAACTCGCTGGAACCAGCTAACGGATGAACAGAAACAAGTTCTTTTGTATGGTGCGGAAAAACCGATTTGGATCGAAGAACGCAAGGATTACCGACACTATGCTGGCGTAATCAAAATTCTGCAAAAACAGTACGATGAAACAGGTTCTGACTTGCAGAAACAGAAACTGGAACAATATTTAATTGACCAACCTTGTGAAGTTTGCCAAGGAAAACGCCTAAAACCAGAAGCCCTAGCAGTGAGGTTGGGACAATCACGCATTCTGGATTTAACCAGCGTTTCAATTCAAGAAAGTCGAGAACGAATCGATCACTTGCAATTGAGCGATCGCCAAGCCCAAATCGGCGACCTGGCACTGCGAGAAATTAAAGCGCGTTTGCAATTTCTCCTCGATGTCGGCTTAGATTACCTCACCCTTGACCGTGCTGCCATGACGCTTTCTGGTGGAGAAGCGCAGCGAATTCGTCTTGCCACACAAATTGGTGCAGGTCTAACAGGCGTACTTTATGTATTAGATGAACCGAGTATTGGATTGCATCAACGCGATAATGGGCGCTTGCTCCAAACCCTAACTAAATTGCGAGATTTAGGAAATACTTTAATTGTGGTGGAACACGATGAAGATACAATTCGTGCGGCTGACTACTTGGTTGATATTGGCCCTGGTGCGGGGATACATGGGGGGCAAATTGTCGCGCAGGGGAATTTGGAGACATTGTTAGGGGCGGAGGATTCCCTAATTGGTGCTTATTTATCCGGGCGCAGGGTGATTGAAACACCAGCAGAGAGGAGAAAGGGAAATGGGCGATCGCTGGTGATTAAAGATGCCCATCGCAACAACCTGCAACACATTGATGTGGAAATTCCCTTGGGTAAGCTGGTTTGCATTACGGGTGTTTCGGGTTCGGGGAAATCGACGTTGGTGAATGAACTACTTTATCCGGCGTTGCAGCATCACTTAACTCGAAAAGTGCCATTTCCTAAAGAATTAGACGAGATTAAGGGACTGAGTGCAATTGATAAAGCGATCGTAATTGACCAATCTCCCATCGGTCGCACTCCCCGCTCTAACCCGGCGACGTATACCGGTATTTTTGATGCAATTCGGGAAATATTTACACAAACCATTGAAGCGAAAGCCAGGGGTTACAAAGCAGGGCAATTTTCGTTTAATGTCAAAGGCGGACGCTGCGAAGCTTGTGGCGGGCAGGGAGTAAATGTGATTGAGATGAATTTTCTGCCAGATGTTTATGTACAGTGTGAAGTTTGTAAGGGGGCGCGATACAACCGGGAAACCTTGCAGGTGAAATATAAGGGACATTCGATCGCGGATGTTTTGAATATGACCGTAGAAGAAGCGCTGGAGGTATTTAAAAACATCCCCAGAGCCTCTACAAGATTGCAAACCTTATTAGATGTTGGATTGGGTTACATTCATTTAGGACAACCCGCACCAACTTTATCGGGGGGTGAGGCGCAACGGGTGAAGTTAGCTTCGGAACTTGCTCGTCGTGCTACAGGGAAGACGCTTTATTTAATTGATGAACCGACGACGGGTTTATCGTTTTACGATGTCCATCATTTATTGAATGTTTTGCAGCGGTTGGTGGATAAGGGGAATTCAATTTTGGTGATTGAACACAATTTAGATGTGATTCGCTGTGCGGATTGGGTGATTGATTTAGGGCCTGAAGGGGGTGATAAGGGAGGAGAAGTCATTGTGGTGGGAACGCCGGAGGATGTGGCTCAGAATCAGAGGTCGTATACAGGGCAGTATTTACAGGGGGTGTTAAAGCAACATCCACCAAAAGTTGTTGAGTAGGAACCATCAAGCTTCGCCATTTGCCAAACGCTGGAGAGGTGACGTAAATGTTTCTTTTCCTACCCAGTGAGAGCTGTTCAATGCCGTTTCTGTTGCTTGACCTAAGAGCATATCCTCTAACTCTTCAAGCCGCTTTAGTAATCGCTGGTAGGCATCACCCGACATGATGACATGGCTAGGTTGCGATCGCTGAGTCACTACAACAGGTTCAATAGCCGCCTTTTCAAAAACCTCGCTGTTGCGATTGCCTTCGGCACCAGCGAAGCTGATCGCGGGTATCTGTGAGGGTATAACGTTGCATAGGTTGGCTTAACTTTGACGATCGTCTGTGTTCTGTCTAAATTGTAGATGACGGCTGAATGAGAAAAGTGCGATCGCGCCATCTATCAATATGAACAACAAGACTCAATCACGGGTAGAACACTTCGCTACCCTGAAGTCCAAGTACCAAGCTACCCAATATAAAGACTCATGTCCTTCTAGTGTGCTATATCTCATCCTGCGGAAAGCTGATTTGGGAATTGAGATAACTGAGATAGAGCGGAATTGGCTGAAAAGTAATGAACTTTTTGAAACTATTGAATCTATCGAAGATGACCAGCAGTTTAAAGCAAAAGAACTTGTAGACTTAGGTATTAAATTCTCAAATTTAAAGTCTCAGTACAAAGCAAAAAACTACCATATCTCCTGGAAATTAAGTCCCCTTTACTTTATACTCTGTCGGCTGGATTCAGAAAATCAGATAACTGATTCAGAAATGAACTGGCTGAAATCTTATGGGCTTAATGATACAATCGCGCTCGCTCAACAGATGGAAGACTTTGCCAGATTGAAAGCAAAGTACCAAGCTAGTAAACATCAAGATCCATCACCTGTTAGTCGGCTGTATAGAATTTTAAAAGAACTGGATGTAAAAGAACGGTTACGTGATTCAGATGTTACCTGGCTGAACGAAAACGAACTTTTTGAAACTCTAGAATTTTTTCAGAAGCAAGAGGCAGCAAGAGAAGCTGAGTTTGCCCAGCTAAAGGATAAGTATCAAGCAACTAAACAACCAGATTCATCTGTATCTAGTCCTCTATATCCGATTCTCCAAAAACTTGATGCAGATAAGCAGTTGAGTGAGTCAGAACTGGACTGGTTGAAACAGCATGAACTGGCTGAGACACTTGACATTATTCGGGAGCTGGAACAAAAGCGACATTTTGCTGAACTGAAGGCAAAGTACAAAGCTACCCAATACGAAGATTCATCCCCCTCTAGTCACCTCTATAAAGTTCTCAAAAAACTTGAATCAGATAATCACCTAGGTGAGCAGGATATTAATTTTCTGAAAAAGCGTAAATTAACTGATACGATTACCATTGCTCAAGACAAATACGCAGCGACGCTAAAGTCTAAGATTGAATCGGGAGGGCAGCTTGAGGAGTCAGAGATAGAGTGGCTAAAAGAGACTAGACGTGAGACTATCATTGCGATCGCTCAACAAAAGCATTTTACCTGGTTAAAAGTCAAGTATCGAATTCTAGATCCTAGGAATCAATTGCCTCTTGACCCGTTTTATACAATAATGCAACAACTGGAAAGAGAAGAAAGGTTAGATCCAGTATTGGTTGTTCAGCTAATAGAAGAGGATCTTCTCTCTCCTGAGGGTAGGATTGCTCTTGCTTTCCATCGGCTAGAAGCAAAATTCTACGAGCAGGAGTACCAGCGCACTGGGAATCAATGGAACTTGCCGAACGCTAGCAGTCATTGGCGCAAGGCAGGTAAACCCAAGCAATCCTTAAAACTGACAGAAAATCTAAACTTTGACAAAATCAAAGAAAATAAACTCAAATCCGCCTTGCTGACAACTAGAGGTGGTGCATTTCGAGATATTGAGGAATTAGATAAAGCTGAAAAATGTGCGCTAAAAGCTATTGAGTACCAGCCAAATAGCCATCACCCTTACACCTTAATGGGAGCAATTTGTTATGAACGGGGTAAATATACAAAGGGTGATTATTGGTTTGGAGAGGCAATTAAACGTGGAGCTTCTCCCAGCGACCAGGATGCTGAAATTAAGCGAGTGGTCAAAAATGCCAAGGATGAGAACAAGCGCAGTGAAGTTGTAGAGTACCTATTGAAAAAAGATCCACAGCGATATTCTTGGGCAAAAACCTATCAGAAGAAACCGCAAAATAAAGGTAAGTGACTCAAAATACGGATAGTACTCATATCACGTCGGAGATTG
>JAMPKV010000005.1:300000-383424 GCA_039962225.1 Microcoleus sp. AS-A8 | reverse complement strand
CCAAGAACATTCTGTTGAACGAAGGTCTACGGGCTTGGATGGCTCCTCAAGACCAACCCCACGAGCACTTTGAGTTCCCTGAGGAAGTTCTACCTCGCGGTAACGCTCTGTAAAACAATATTAAGGATGAGTGCTGAATTCTCAATCTTCAGCATTCATCGCTCCTGGTTTATCATCCATCATTTTGAAAGAGGTACTACCCAGTGGTAACACTCTCTAGTAATTCAATAGTTGCGGGAAATCGTGACCAAGAATCATCAGGTTTTGCCTGGTGGGCTGGTAATGCCCGTCTGATCAACCTCTCCGGTAAATTGCTGGGTGCTCACGTTGCCCACTCTGGACTCATTGTCTTCTGGGCTGGAGCTATGACCTTGTTTGAGGTCGCTCACTTTGTACCCGAAAAGCCCATGTACGAACAGGGCTTAATTCTACTGCCTCACCTAGCCACTCTGGGCTGGGGTGTTGGCCCTGGTGGTGAAGTTATCGATACCTTCCCGTACTTTGTGGTCGGTGTGCTGCACTTAATCTCCTCTGCCGTTTTGGGCTTAGGCGGTATCTACCACGCGGTTCGCGGTCCAGAAACCTTAGAAGAGTACTCTTCCTTCTTCGGTTATGACTGGAAAGACAAGAACAAGATGACCACCATTTTGGGTTTCCACCTGATCGTGTTGGGATTGGGTGCCCTCCTGTTGGTTGCCAAGGCGATGTTCTTTGGTGGTGTGTATGATACTTGGGCACCCGGTGGTGGTGACGTTCGTGTCATTACCAACCCGACTCTGAACCCAGCCATTATCTTCGGTTACCTGCTGAAGGCTCCCTTCGGTGGCGAAGGCTGGATTATCAGCGTCAACAACATGGAAGACATCATCGGCGGTCACATTTGGGTCGGTCTGACCTGTATCGCTGGTGGCATTTGGCACATCCTCACCAAGCCCTTCGCTTGGTCTCGTCGCGCCTCCATCTGGTCTGGAGAAGCTTACCTCTCCTACAGCTTAGGTGCACTGTCCCTAATGGGCTTTGTTGCTGCTTGCTTTGTCTGGTTCAACAACACCGCTTACCCCAGCGAATTTTACGGTCCTACTGGCCCTGAGGCTTCTCAAGCTCAAGCCCTGACCTTTTTAATTCGTGACCAACGCCTAGGTGCGAACGTCGGTTCTGCTCAAGGTCCAACCGGTCTAGGTAAATACCTGATGCGCTCTCCTACCGGCGAAATCATCTTCGGTGGTGAAACGATGCGCTTCTGGGATTTCCAAGGCCCCTGGTTGGAGCCTCTACGCGGTCCCAATGGTCTTGACCTGAACAAGATCAACAATGATATTCAACCTTGGCAAGCTCGTCGTGCGGCTGAGTACATGACCCATGCTCCTCTGGGTTCTCTCAACTCGGTGGGTGGCGTGGCTACGGAGATTAACTCCTTCAACTACGTGTCTCCTCGTTCTTGGTTGGCTTGTTTCCACTTTGTGATGGGCTTCTTCTTCCTGGTGGGTCACCTCTGGCACGCGGGTCGCGCTCGTGCGGCGGCGGCTGGATTTGAGAAAGGAATCGACCGTGCTACTGAGCCGGTGCTGTCCATGCCCGACCTTGACTAGGTTGCTAGATTCTCACAAAAGCTAAAGCTGAGATATTTGAAAGGCTCCTGCCTATGCAGGAGCTTTTTCTTTTTCTTACGACTTACGCACAAACACCACCTTTAGAGGCAATCCCTCTGTGGTTGCCCTGCTTTTACCCAAGATGTAGAGGCAAGGCGTAAATTCTTTTCTGGTGAAGCTTAGCCCAAGCTGAACGGGAAAAGAATTGCTCCCCTTGTAAAGCCGAATCCCCAAAAAATTTACAAAAATTATTTTTATTCTTAAGTACTAAAATATATCATCAAGAATCATTATCTTGAAGTTAACTTAAATACAAATTTAATAACAAAAAATAAAAATGAGTCCTCCGAAAAAACCAAGAGCATGTCGGACTTTCTGGCTTGTGGGGGATTGTTACATCCCATAACGAGTTGCAGGCGTCAGTCAGCTATAGCCGAACAACTGTCAATTGCGCCCGCCCAGGCAAAAATCAGCGCACAACAGTAACCGTTACATTGCCTGACTCGATCTAGTCCGTAAAAGATCAGACTGAGGAATAACGATTGGAAAGGACTAGGATGAAGCAGCCATAGTTCATCATTCATCCGAATTTATTCCCACCAACAATAAACCCCTTTTTCCCTAATGATTTAGAAGGAGGTTTAGTTTGAAGATTCTTCTTGTAGATGACGATACTCTGCTTGCCAAGACTAGCCCTACACCGATTCAATGTACCGAAGCTCATCAAATCTACATTACAAATGAATAAACGGAAGTTTCCCGGCACTGCCAATCCGGAAATGCAGACGTAGTAATTATGGATGTTAATGTGCTTGGTGCAGAGTGGAAAGATAAATCAGTCAGTGTAGCAGACTTATCACGCTTGCTTAAAACTCAACCCCCAACGACTCACATTCCCATTATTTTGATGACGGCCTATGCTTTGGTCAATGAACAGCAATATCTGCTAAAAACCTCACAAATTGTTTTTTTATGCTAGACAAATTTTGGACTTTGATTCATTTTTAGAAGAACTTAATCAACTTGTAAAACCAGATAAAATAGAGGAAATTCCTAAGATTTGTAACTGTTGGTTACTCAGGAATTTCTGAAACTTCTTAAAAGGATCGATAAATGTACAATTTGGCTATATTAGATGACAATAGTGGCTTTTGCCAAGTGATGCAATGCTTCTTAAGTAATTATTTTCAAGTCTCTACTTTTACGGAGACAAAATTTTTTTTGGAAGGGATGAAATCGCAGGTATATGATTTAGTTCTTATTGATCTAAGTATTATTCCAAATCAAGAAATGAAAATTTACAATGGTTGTGAATTAATTAAATATTTAAAAGAAACTTTAAAAAACCCTCCTGTACTTGTTTTATTTACAGGATGGATCGCGAGAAATCCTTTGGAAGAAGGTAGAGAAATCTGCCCTTTAGCTGATGGATTTTTAGCGAAAGATTCTGACATTGACGAAATGTTGCAGGAAATTAATAGACTTCTCGCTTCTCGAACAACTTAACAAACCGATAGAAGGTGATAGTTTTTTATTGAAACTTCGGATTCGGATGATTAGAGAACATAGTAAATTAAAAATTTTCTATCAAGCCAATTGTTGGCTGTTAGATTAATCTTCCCAGCTCCCCAACATCAGTCGTCACTTCATTCAATAAGCGACAAAACAACTGACTTGAACAATGAAAGGGAATTTTTAAGGGCAATTACGCTGACTACCTCTAATTCTAGTAGTGTTGAGGGATTGGGACTGGCCGCAACTCGGTTAACGCCTTCTCTTCATCCAGATTTTTCATTGCCATTTCCAAGTCATGGGTTAGTTTTTCAGCGCTTTTCTTGGTTGATTGGGTGCAATAATTCGCCACCTTTAAAGGCTTTCCAATGGTTACTGTGGCATCACAGCGCCAGTGCGGGATAGGATTGCTATAACGAAGGCTAATCGGTACGATGACCAAATTTTGACCCAGTTTACTGGCCTCCGCTTGCAGGGCAATACGAGCCATACCGGGTTTAAGGGGTTGAACATGACCATCCCGGAAAATATCGCCTTCGGGAAAGATTACCAGTGCTTCACCCTGGCGCAGGAGTTCAAGGCTGTGACGGAAACTGCCCACTCCTGGATGCCGAGTATTCACGGGAAATCCTCCCATGCGCCGGATGAACCAACCTTGTATCCCTTTTATTTCATCTTCTGAAACCATGTATCGCAAATCTCGTCCGGTGACATGTTTTCCCGCTGCATAGGGAATGAGCAATGCATCCCAACGAGAACGATGGGTAGGAGCTAAGATAACTGGACCTGTGGTAGGGAGGTTTTCTTGTCCCGTCACTTTCAGATGACGGAAGTAAAGCGGCATGAGAATCCAACGAGCCAAGGGGTAGAGGATCAGAGTTAACCAGTGGCAAACACGGGAAGTAACAGGAGTTGCTTTTGCCGGAGTTAACTTCTCGCCAGTGTATTCTACCCGTTGGGTCCTTACTTGAGTGCGTTCGCGGGAGTCGAGTTGAATCATCAGGTTTCATGCATCCTTCTCTTCACTCTTACCTTAGGGTTTGTGAGCAACTCCTGTCTCCTACTAAGGGGACACTTCTGTCGCTGTCATGAGTAAGATTGTGCGATGCGATATTTATCGGTGACGCCGATGAGTAAACCAAGATTGCAATTGCTGGCGACAGGCTGATTCCATAATTCCAGCAATGACGGGCAATCGATGATTCGAGCAGGCACTCTCAGGAATATTAGCCACGGTGCGGATTGTGCCAGTTTTGGGATCGTCCACTCCATAAACGAGCAAACCCAGCCTTGCTAAAACAATCGCGCCGGCACACATGGGACAAGGTTCTAGAGTCACGTAGAGGGTGCAAGTATTGAGATGCCAGGTTTGTAGCGCTTGCCCTGCCGCCCTCAGAGCGAGAATTTCAGCATGGGCGGTTGGGTCTTTGTCACGCTCTCGGCGATTTTCGGCTACCGCAATGAGGTGATTATTGGCGTCAACGATAACGGCACCGACTGGCACTTCTCCTGCATTGCCCGCTGACTGGGCAAGTACGATCGCACGGCTCATCCATTGTCGATGCACGAGATATACTGGGTCTTCAATGGAGGGTGGGGTAATTTCGGAAACCAAGGATTTTAAGCCGTAGCTGGCTGTGCGAGCAGGGGGTCTAACTGACCTTTCGTATCTAAGGCATGGAGGTCATCACAGCCACCCAAATGCTGGTCGTTGATGAAAATTTGTGGCACTGTCCGACGACCATTCGCCCGTTCAGCCATTTTGCTTCTAGCCGCTTCGTCACCGTCGATTTTGTACTCTGTGTAGTTGACGCCTTTCCACCACAGCAGCATCTTGGCGCGGATGCAGAAGGGGCAAGTTTGCCACGTATAGATTTCAACGTTAGCTTTCACACGGTCTGGATGGCGTCCTAAAAGAGGATTGAGGAAGTCGAGCATCTTCTAAAATTGCGGATTTTATTGGCTTTCATTAAGCCTAAAGCAATTACTTAATTCCTGAATGTAGTGTTAATGTAGCGAGTTGAAACTGGCGATTCTCCATCCACACGAATTCAGTATTCTTGACACTCCTCGGCTTAAAGGCGCGAGCATGCTTTCGTCACGTGGAGCGCAACTCGCCCAATTCCACCCTTTCTGTCATGGTCATACACGTCTTACAGAAGAACGCTCCTTGATCCTCTAAAACTTAGAAAATCTTAAGAATTCTCAGGATTTCAGCTCCAGAGGCACCATTCCGTTGTCATACACCAGAAGTATACTGCTGAGATTGCAGCAAAACTTAACATGACTCTCAGAGTTCACTGACTTCTAGGGGTACCCCCTCTGATAGACTTGAAAACTGGAATAGCCAGACAAAACGTCGCAAAATCAAGCAGTTGGGAGAACGGGTGTCGTGGAAAACACATTAGGTTTAGAGATTATTGAAGTTGTCGAACAAGCCGCGATCGCATCGGCCCGATGGATGGGTAAAGGCGACAAAAACACCGCTGACCATGTGGCAGTGGAAGCCATGCGGGAGCGGATGAACAAAATTTACATGCGCGGTCGCATCGTGATTGGAGAAGGGGAGCGAGACGACGCCCCCATGCTCTACATTGGTGAAGAAGTCGGCATTTGTACCCGCGAGGATGCCCACACCGTCTGCAATCCAGACGAACTGGTTGAGATTGACATTGCCGTTGATCCCTGCGAAGGCACCAACCTAGTCGCTTACGGGCAACCCGGTTCCATGGCTGTGTTGGCAATTGCTGAGAAAGGGGGTTTGTTTGCTGCCCCTGACTTTTACATGAAAAAGCTGGCAGCACCACCACAGGCCGCAGGACATGTCGATATTAACAAGTCAGCCACCGAAAACCTGAAAATTCTCTCTGAGTGCTTGAATCGCTCGATTGAAGAACTGGTCGTCGTGGTGATGAAGCGCGATCGCCATAACGAACTGATTAAAGAAATTCGCGAAGCGGGTGCCAGAGTGCGGCTGATTAGCGACGGGGATGTCTCTGCTGCCATCTCCTGTGCCTTTGCGGGTACCAATATTCATGCTCTGATGGGAATTGGTGCTGCGCCCGAAGGCGTCATCTCAGCCGCCGCGATGCGCTGCTTGGGTGGACACTTCCAGGGTCAATTGATTTATGACCCAGCCGTTGTCAAAACCGGTCTGATTGGGGAAAGCAAAGAGAGCAACCTGGATCGGCTCAAATCCATGAATATTAACGATCCAGACAAGGTGTACAACTCCGACGAACTCGCCTCTGGTCAAACCGTACTGTTTGCGGCGAGTGGAATTACCCCAGGCACTCTGATGGAAGGCGTCCGCTTCTTCCATGGTGGGGCACGCACCCAAAGCCTGGTCATTTCCAGCCAGTCACGGACGGCACGGTTTGTGGACACTATCCATATGTGGGATGAACCTAAGTACATCCAACTGAGGTAGGAATACTGGGTTACAACAAGTTATGAAGGATGAAGTAAGAAGGAGTTCAAACTTCATCCTTCTATGTTCAGAGTTTAATCTCTGGTTTAAATAAACCTTTTTTCCAACACTTCACACACACTTTAACTTCACAAATACTTTATGAACTTTTCCCGCCAGGAAACCCTATCCCAAGAGTGGCTAGGGAAGAAAGCGGGAAAGAAGCTAAATCCGCCCTTTTAACCCAGGCACAAAACTATCAGCTATGGCTGAATAGGGAAACAATTTTGGAACCCAACACAAAGATACAAGCAATTGCCATGTATAGGGTTTGGGTTTCTCAGGGAAAGGAGTGACAAAGCATAGTCTGACTCTGAGAGCATTTTAGGGCTACGGTCAATTAGCCAGCTTGTTTCAGCCCAGAATCTTGGCTAGGGACAAGCTTCATCCCAAGAGTGGGTGAAGCAGTTGACTCGATGGTTAGATAAGTCTAAATTTTTGAGATTAGACGGGTTGAACCATCCCTCATAATATTGACAAATTGACAAACCTCGTGACATCCGACCGCCAAGACGACAAATAGTTGGAGAGAACATGAATATCGCAGTCGTAGGTCTAAGCCACAAGACAGCGCCAGTTGAAGTTCGGGAAAAACTGAGCATTCAAGAAGCGAAAGTGGAAAGCGTGACGCAACAGCTATGTAGTTACCCACACATTGAAGAAGTCGCCATACTCAGCACTTGCAATCGCCTAGAAATTTACATCGTTGCCACAGAAACTGCACAAGGCGTTCAAGAATTGACCCAGTTTCTTTCAGAATTAGGTCAAATTCCCTTACACCAGCTACGACATCACCTGTTTATCTTGTTGCATCAAGATGCCGTGATGCATCTGATGCGCGTGGCAGCCGGTCTTGACAGCTTAGTTTTGGGAGAAGGGCAGATTCTAGCCCAGGTCAAAAATACCCATAAACTCGGTCAACAGTATAAGGGGATCGGACGTCTACTCAACCGACTCTTTAAACAGGCGCTTACGGCTGGTAAGCGCGTCCGCACAGAAACCAGCATTGGGACAGGTGCCGTTTCTATTAGTTCTGCGGCGGTAGAATTGGCTCAGATGAAAGTGCAGAACTTAGCCGCCTGCCGCGTTGCGATTATTGGTGCAGGTAAGATGTCCCGCCTGCTGGTGCAACACCTCTTGGCGAAAGGGGCGGCAAGCATCTCGATTATTAATCGTTCTCAGGGGCGATCCAAAGAATTAGCCAACCAGTTTCCAGATGCCGATCTAGAACTCTATCCTCTTTCGGAAATGATGAGGACGATCGCATCCTCGGATTTGGTGTTTACGAGTACCGCCTCCACTGATCCGTTGCTTGATCGGACAAAGCTGGAAGCCACGCTGGAGCCGCATCAGCCATTGATGTTGTTTGATATCTCTGTACCTCGGAATGTCGCGGCGGATGTGAATGAGCTAGAAAACGTACAAGCCTTTAATGTGGATGACTTGAAAGCCGTGGTGGCGCAGAACCAAGAAAGCCGCCGCAAGATGGCGATGGAAGCCGAAGTGCTTTTAGACGAAGAAGTAGAAGCCTTTGAAGTGTGGTGGCGATCGCTCGATACCGTGAGTACCATTAGCTGCCTGCGCGACAAAATAGAAACCATCCGCGAACAAGAGTTAGAGAAAGCCCTATCGCGCCTAGGGTCAGAATTTGCCGAAAAACATCAAGAAATCATCGAAGCCTTAACACGGGGGATTGTTAATAAAATTCTCCACGACCCGATGGTACAGTTACGGGCAGAGCAAGATATCGAAGCCAGACGCCGAGCCATGCAATCGTTACAAATACTCTTCAACTTGGATAGTGGGGAGCAATTTAGCTAATTAGTCAACAGGGTGGCAAGTTGAAGGTTAATAGGTTGCAGGTTACAGGTTAGAAAACTAGGAGAGATTTTTCAACTTTCAATCTTCAACTTTCTAACCTTCAACTGTTTGATCCATGACTAATGACCAACACAAACCCTTCAAAAACCGAATTTTTCGATTGATTACTTTGCTACTAGGCGTTTGGTTCGCCTGGGATTTACTGTCTCACCTGGTAGCTGAAGTTTTATGGTTCAACGAACTGGGTTACTTACCCGCGTACCTCAAACGCTTGGCATGTCAGCTTGGTGTATGGGTCATAGTGTGCGTTACATCGGCTGGATTTTTACTAGGAAACTTGTTTCTTGCCAATCGCTTTAAGTATTCCGACACCAGCTTAATCTCTAAACTGGCACCTGAGGAACCCACGGTCAGTAGCCAGCGCCTTGCCAGGATGAATTTAAGGCTGCATCCGTTACCCCAAACAGCCCCCCGCTCCATTAGAGAGGGGACGGGCACGGCGTTTCAGGCTGACGTTCCAAAGTCTTCTCTCCCCTTGAACATGCGATCGCTCCTAGTAGCGGTGTTCTTGCTCAGCTTACTGGTAGGGGTGATGCTGCTGCACTACGCGCCGATTGGCGTCTCGCTTTGGCATCGCGACATGAGTCGGCTTAATGTTACGCCCCTACTGCCACAAGCCTTTGATTGGACATCTGTACAAGCGCTGGTTCAGCAACCGTGGAACAAAGAGATTTGGCAGATTGGGGTACTTGTGGTGGTTGTAGTTGCCCTGATTGTGAATCCCCAGTTTTGGTTAACCGCGATCGCTTCAGCCCTTTCGTTGTTCTTTGCGCTGGTTCTATCCGCTCAATGGAGCCGGATTTTACTGTACTTCTACCCCACCCTCTTTGAAGCTAATGAGCCACTCTTCGGTCGTGACATCAGCTTTTATATCTTTAGCTTTCCAGTCTGGCAGCTATTTGACTTTTGGTTAGGCGGACTTTTCCTGTTTGGTTTAGTGGCGGTATTGCTGATTTATCTGCTCTCAGGTGATAGTTTTTCCCAGGGGAAATTTCCCGGATTTTCTCCAAGTCAACTGCGTCACTTGTACGCCTTAGGAGCAGGAACGGTGGCGATAGTCGCTGTCCGCTATTGGCTGTCACGCTACGAATTACTGTATTCCACCCGTGGCGTTACCTACGGTGCTAGCTATACCGATGTCACCGCTCAATTACCCG
The DNA here is from genome assembly GCA_039962225.1 of Microcoleus sp. AS-A8. Classification (NCBI taxonomy): domain Bacteria; kingdom Bacillati; phylum Cyanobacteriota; class Cyanophyceae; order Oscillatoriales; family Microcoleaceae; genus Microcoleus; species Microcoleus sp. AS-A8. The sequence continues at coordinate 373,816 of JAMPKV010000005.1, read as the reverse complement.
TCAATACAGCACTAAGCCTCTTAACGGTCGCGATCGCGCTTTGGCTATTCGTACAAACGATTTTTGGGTTCCGGCATTTCCAAACCAGTGGACGCAGGGAACTGATCGCATTGGGACTGTACCTAGGGGTGAGTGTGGTGGCAGGTGTGGCTTTACCAGTCGCACTACAACGCTTCGGTGTTGAACCCAATGAAATAGCCGTCGAACGACCTTATATTGCCCGTAGCATTGCCCTAACCAGAGCCGCATTTGACTTGGAGGATATTGAAGTAGAAACGTTTAATCCCCAAGGCGCACTGACTAATAACATTCTGGAAAACAATGAGCTGACGATTCGTAATATCCGTCTGTGGGATACGCGCCCTATCCTACAAACCAACCGTCAGTTGCAACAAATCCGACCCTACTATAGATTTTCCAATGGGGATATTGACCGTTACACCCTGAAAGTAGACGCCAAGGGTATTTCTCCCCTCGCGGCAAGAACAGAAGGTGAGGGGCAACAGACCGAAAAAACTAATCGCTCTGCTACGGAACCGCTGGCGACGGAACGACAACAAGTAGTGATTTCGGCGCGGGAATTAGACTATCAAGGTGTCCCCCCACAAGCAAAAACCTGGGTTAACCAACACTTAATTTATACTCACGGCTATGGTTTTACTCTCAGCCCTGTCAATACAGTTGCCGAAGGGGGACTCCCAGCCTATTTCGTGAAGGATATTGGCACAGGTGCAGATGGAGGAGTTGAGGGGGCGTTAACGACATCCAGTCCTCTGATTCGGGACAGTATTCCCATTGGTGCGCCTCGAATTTACTACGGAGAGATCGCCAATACTTATGTAATGACTTCCACCAGAGTCAAGGAATTTGACTATCCCAGTGGGGATGAAAACGTCTATAACAGTTACGACGGCACGGGTGGTATTGCGATTGGTTCGCTGTGGCGTAGGGTTTTGTTTGCTCAGTATCTCAACGACTGGCAAATGCTGCTGACACGGGACTTTACACCTCAAACCAAGCTGCTGTTCCGTCGCAACATTAACCAACGGATTCGAGCGATCGCTCCGTTTCTTCAGTATGACCGCGAACCTTACTTGGTGGCTGCCGGTGCTGGTAAAGCCAATGACGCCCAAAAGCCGAATTATCTCTATTGGATTGTCGATGCTTATACGACTAGCGATCGCTACCCCTACTCCGACCCTGGCAAATATGGTTTTAATTACATCCGTAATTCTGTCAAAATCGTCATTGATGCTTACAACGGTTCTACTGACTTTTACATTGCCGATCCCCAAGACCCGATTATTAGGAGCTGGAGCGCGGTTTTCCCGGCACTGTTTAAACCCCTAAGCGCCATGCCCGTTACTCTACAGAGCCATATCCGATATCCCCTGGACTTTTTCAGCGCCCAATCGGAACGGTTGCTGACTTATCATATGACCGACCCCCAGGTATTCTACAATCGGGAAGACCAGTGGCGGATTCCCCAAGAGATTTACGCAGCTAAATCGCAGCCGGTGGAACCCTACTACCTAATCATGAGGCTGCCAACTGCCACCTCAGAAGAGTTTATTTTGCTCCACCCCTATACTCCAGTAACGCGCAATAACTTAATTGGATGGCTGGCGGCTCGATCTGATGGTGACCAATACGGTAATTTGCTGTTATATCAGTTTCCGAAGCAGGAACTTGTCTACGGGCCAGAACAAATCGAAGCTTTAATTAATCAAGACCCGGTCATTTCTCAGCAAATTTCGTTGTGGAATCGCCAGGGGTCACGGGCGATTCAGGGTAATCTGTTGGTGATTCCGATTGAGCGATCGCTGCTTTATGTGGAACCGCTTTATCTGGAAGCGGAGCAAAATAGTCTGCCAACTTTAGTCAGGGTGATTGTGGTTTACGAGAACCGCATTGTCATGGCTCCAACCTTGGAAAAAGCACTCCAAGCCATCTTCCAGCCCCCACAACAGGAAACTCCAGCCATTATTCGTCCGGTAGAAGAACCCAGCGTGCCTTAAGAGCCATGTTCATACGGATGAAAGCTTGGTAATTATTGGATTGGTTCTGAGGGTGGCACCTGTGCGGCCTGTAACTAGCCACAGGAGGGCGCGAACGACATCACGCAGAACGTGGAACTCAGATTCAAGGGGTTTGTCGGATGGGATAGTAACGGGGGTAAAGGTAATACCTTGGCTACCGAAAACGATAGTCGCGATCGCTTTTGCCCTGGACATGTGAAAGTCTGAGGTGATCAGGTATATATGTTGAATATGGCGGCGTTTGAGGTCTTCGACTAAAGAGGTAAAGTTAGTTACGGTATCAACAGCCCGATTGTCGAGGTGAACTCTACTGTCTGGGATGCCTGCGGCGCGAAAAATGGGACGCGCTAGATCGGGGGATGTACCCGAAGAGACCCAGATTTCTAGGGAAGGGTAGTATTTGGCAAATTGGGCAGTGAATTCTTCTCGATCTCGACCTCCGCCGAGGGTAAGGATGCCTTGGGGGTGGGGAGCTTGGTAGGATGCGATCGCAAGACGCATGGGAATGATACTCAGCAGCAGTAAGAAGGCACAGCTAACTAAACCTAACCAGTGAGATTTCCGACACTTGCGACGAAAGCGCTTTATTGGCTGCTCTGATAGAGGCACTATGCGTTGAGGAATGACTTTACTTTGCCGCTAATAATTATGCCCAAAAATTATAGGGGTGTCATTTATTCTCGCTTGAGAGAATTTTAAGGATTCAAGCCTCTGTCAATTCTGGATTGCTACTCTTTGCCAAGGGAGTTTGGGGAATTTCTGCGTAACTCTTGCCCTTGTTAGTGTAGGTGTGCAATCTCTCAGTTTCGATTAAACGAATCGAGAGCATAATTTCTGCAAGCATTCGCTGAAAGGCATAATACCAGCCAGCCCAACCGTCAAGGATGCCTTTGTTCAGGATGAGGCAGTAGAACAGGATCACGAAAGGAGCTAGGATTTTTTGCTGCCGGATGCGATCGCCAAAACTCAGTTCACTATCCGGTGTCTCCAGTAATTTCTTGCTCTCAATAATCATGTATCGGTCTTGCGCCCATAGCCATCGGCTCAGAGGCTTGCGATCATCATGATGAATATACGACGAAAGTTTAGCCGACTTTCCGTTTACATGCAGTTTCTGTGTATGCCCATCATCAAAATAAATCGCTTTTTCTCTTCTAAATAGGGCTTCGCGAGGTGGCAGCAACGTACCGCGAAGCGGCTTGCCAAAAACACAATACTTGAACCGAACAAAATAGCTATCTACTAACGAATCTTTTGCTACAGCCTCAATTTCAACAATTAATTCATCGGTGACTATATAGTCAGCGTCCAGAGAAAGTACCCACTCTGTTTCTACTTGCTGTAAACCATGGTTCCATTGATTGGCGTGGGTATAGAATTCCCGCTGAAATACCTCTACTTGAGGATAGGTCTGCAAAATATCTAGAGTTTTATCCGTGCTGTAACTATCAACGACTACAATCCTTTTTGCCCAAGTAAGCTGTTTCAATGATCGCTCAATATTAGGAGCTTCGTTGTAGGTCAGAATTAAAGGAGTAACTTTTTCAAGCATTGTTATCTACTATCTGTAACATAACCTAAAAACTAATACAGATATTGATTCCTGAATCAGGAATATTAACCTCAAATTAATGGAATAAATTATTGAATTTTTAAAATTTAAACTATTGTATTACAAGGCAGCAATAGGCTGCCTTATAGGGATAAAAATCAATTTTTTCTGAATTCTGGATTCTGAATTCAGACTTCTATCCCTAAGTTAGAGTTAAACTTACTAATATTCTTTAACCATGCTAGTTTTACTTGATGGTTTACTACTCAGTAACTCTTCAAAATCAGCTAGGTAGAGACCAGCTACTTGTTCATAGCTATATTGCAAGGCAGTTTGAGCCGCTTTGAGCCCCATTTGGCAAGTGGTTTCCCAATTCAGTATTGCTGAAGCTAAGGCCATAGAAAGATTTTTGGCAGCATCTGGGCTACGGTGTTCAAAGAAATATCCAGTTTTACCCTCTTCAATAAAATCCCTAAAACAAGCTAAATCTGAAATCACCGGAACAAGGCCAGTAGCCATTGCTTCTAGGGGGGCGACTCCAAAAGACTCTCCTTTCTCAGCTAATGAGGGATAGCAAAACAGATCGGCATCACGGTAAGCGTCAACTAGTTTGTCAAGGTCAAAAATCGCTGGGGAAAACTCCACAGACAACCCTTTAACTTTGGAGTGTAAAGTACGTAGATAGTCTTCACCACCCCCGCCTTGACTCTCTTTAACTGGTCCCAGAATTCGTAACTTTACCTGAGGAAGTTGCTTGGTCAAGATAGCAAAAGCATCCAACAACAGGTGAATTCCCTTTTCTGGATGTATTCTGCCTACGTATAAAATAGTTTTGTTTTCTCTCACAGGACGAGGAGAAATCGGTGGAGAAAATACGCGGGTATCGATGGGATTGGGCATCACTCGAATTCGAGAAGTAGCAGCTGGGTACTGGTGTGCGATCGCTTCTTGTATTGCTCGCGAAGCCGCAGCAATGCGAGTTGCACCTGCGTATAAGTAATATTGCCCCTTAGGAAACCGATTGGCATTAATCACAATCCGACCAGCATTAGGTCGTAGTGCCCATGCGAAGACAGGCAGCCAGAAATCATTGATAACCAAGATATCAGCGCGGGGCAGGACTGGAATCATCGCCAGCGCATAAACCAAGTCTTTGAGCAAATCCCGTGCAATTGAGCGACTTTGGGGAAAGCCGATGTGTCTGGCATACCTCACACCATTGAGAGTCTCTTGCTGAGGCTGACCTGGGTAGGAGCGGCTTAAGATAGTTACCTGGTGACCAATCGCCGCGAATTCTTCTGCCAAACCTTGCCAGAGACGGGGTACTGCACCTCCCTGCAACGGAGGAACCGGAAGCCAAGGACCAGTAACGATAGAAATTTTCACTTTAGCCTCTTTCGTGACACACATCCAACTGAAGACAACCAGGAGGGTCACCGCCGCCAAGAATCCAGCGATAAACACTAGACATATCCTGAGCGATCGCATCCCAAGAGTATTTCGTTTCTACTAGATTTCGCCCTCTCAACCCCATTGCTTTGAGTTCTTGAGAAGATAACTGCATCCCTTCAGCTAAAGCAGACGTCAAAGCTTGCTGGTTATTCTCGATCCACCAACCACACTGGTAAGTGGATAAATCTTGCCAGGGAGCACCCTTGGTCGTTATGGCAGGAACTGCATATGCTAAAGCTTCTGCCACCGCTATGCCAAAGTTTTCTGAATGGGTGGGTAAAACAAACAAATCCGCATTTCCTAAAGCTGCTTTCTTTTCTTCCCCAGTCAGCATTCCCGTAAACGTAACTCGTTCGCTTAAGGACAACTCGGCTGTAAGCGACTCTAATTCAGCTTGGTAACCAATCAAATCTGGCCCAGCAATCAGGAGATGCCAGTCGGTAAACTGAGCAGATAGTTTTTGCCAAACTTGCAGTAAGTGATCTAACCCTTTTTTGGGATGAATCCTGGACAAAAATAACAGCCATTTTTTTGAATAAAGTTCGGGGAATAATTGGGTTAATACTTCTCTACAAGGTTGATTACTCAAGTCAGGAACATGGACGCCATTAGGAATTAGAGCAATCGGTTGCTGAAAGCCAAGATGACGAATAGAACTAGCTTCTTCAACAGAAGTAGCATGAAAAACAGCGGCACTCTTGAGATTTTTTTGTTCGTATAAAATCCAAGCAAGCCACTTCTTGATTCGACTACGCTTTAAAGACCAAGACTCCAGCATTCCTCTGGGAGAAATCAGCAACGGTAGATGATTGCCTACTGCGGATTGACGGGCATAAAGATTGGGAAACATCCACAAGCCGTGGTTGTGAATTAGATTCAATTCGGTGGAGGCTAATTGTCCAAGGGCACGCATCGCTTTGGGGTGAAACCCTCGAAGATACCTAGCAATTGGAGTTGCTGGATAACTGTGTAACATTATTCCTTCTGCTGCTACTTGCTTACCAAGTTGTTGGTAGTCAAGAGTAAATAAATGAGAGATTATCCCTTGTTGAGAAAGGGTTTCAGCCAAGCTCGTGACCGAGAGAGCTGGTCCGCCTATGCGTTCGTTAATGCTTGCTACGACATGGCAAACGTGTGGCTGGTCGACAGCCGTTTTTGGAGGCGAAACAGAAGGAGATGGAACTTCGTTGCAAGAAATCAAGGGAATACCAGCAGATGTTAAAACTCCATGTACAGCTACTGAACATAGCTGTACTACTCATTTCTACAGAACCTCTCCTGGCAATCAGGAAAAGTTTATGGGGAGTAATTGCTCTTGACTTGCTCCCACCAATATTGAAGAATTGCTAGACTCCAGAGACGATACCAAGCCTTTAAAGATATGTTTTTGGGGCAATCAACTTGACGGAAATAGTCATGCCATTCTGTTGTTAGCCATCGTTGGAAGGGGAAGGAAAACCCCTGTTTCAGACGGTTGAGTACGCAACTGGGTAATTCAGGAACAGATTGAATCAACAGCTGCTTTTTGGGAGCGAGGCGAATGTTGCTCTTAATTGAGGCGATCGCGTCAATTAAAACGTGGTCAACGAAAGGAACCCGCAGTTCTAAACCCCAAGCCATACTCATCACATCGCTATCTCGTTGCAGCTGATTACGCATATAGCGACTGATTTCTAGGAGGCTGACTTCATCTTCTAGAGAAGGTAAATTTGGGACGAAACTGTGTGTACCGCGCTTGGGTAACGTCCGATCGGGAAGATAGTGCTGGGCGATCGCGCAGGCTTCTGAATGAGAGAAAATACCTCGCAGACTGCGGTAAGCCGCAGCTGAATTCGGCGTTTGCTGCAAGAAGTCACCCACGCGCATCATTTGTGATGATCTTCCCCAATGGGCTAATGCCATCCCAGTGGCACTCCGGAGCGGATGAATAGCCTGAAGCCGTTGACTCCATTGCACCATTTGCGGGACTTTTTGAAACGACTGGTATCCCCCAAACAGCTCATCTCCGCCCAAACCAGAAAGGACAACTTTTGTCCCGTCGTTGTGAGCAATTTGAGAGACACAGAAAGTATTGAAGCCATCGATAGTTGGTTGATCGATGGCTTCTAAAAATTTGGGGAATAATGCCCGACCCGCTGAAGCCGTGATTTTGTATTCTGTATGCTCGGTGTCAAATTTTTCGGCAACTTTCCTAGCAATTTCCCCCTCATTCCACTCCGCCTCTTCAAAGGCGATTGAGTAGGTGCGTAACTGACTCTTCTGAGTTTCACGGGCTAAGACGAGAACGGCTGTTGAGTCGATGCCGCCACTGAGAAATATACCCACCGGCACATCACTAACAAAGTGATGCTCAATCGAGTCAATCAGGGCAGCGCGAACTTTCTCTTGAGCTTCTGGTAATGAAGTTATTTCTCCACCAAAGTTGATTTGCCAATACTGGTGCTGACTCAGTTCGCCAGATTTCCAATACAGACAATGGGCAGCTTCTAAGCAATGAATTCCCTCAATTAACGTATGTGGTTCTGGTACTGAACCGTTGATCAGATAGCCATACAATCCCTCCGTGCTGAGGCTGAGAGTCGGCAATTTTGAAGCAAGAATGGCTCTGATTTCTGAGGCAAATACGAGGGTTGAACCGCTTTGCCAGTAGTACAGGGGTTTGATACCAAGTGGATCGCGGGCTAGAAAGCCGATTTTTTCTAAGTCATCCCAAATCGCAAAGGCAAACATCCCTCGCAACTGCTTTACACAGTCAGTACCGAAGTGCTGGTAGAGTTTGAGAATGACCTCAGTATCGGTTTGAGAATGGAATTGTTCTCCTCGCGCCATCAGCTTAGAGCGCAATTCTCGGAAATTATAAATTTCGCCATTGAAGGTAATCCAGTAGCGTCCATCAGCACTCGACATCGGCTGATGACCTGCTGGGCTGAGGTCGAGGATGGAAAGGCGAGTGTGAGTGATCGCGGCCTGCCGATCTGTTGAAATATAGATACCCCGATCGTCTGGACCCCGGTGACGCAATGCGCTTTGCATCTGTGCGACCAAAGTTTCCAGGTTGTCTCGATCAGAACCACTAGTCAGGATTCCGGCAATACCACACATATATCAATTCCTTGCGATTAGGTGGACAAGCAGTAGGGTTCTATGTAACTGGCAAGGGTTTGTTGGAAGCGATTGAAGCCAAAGGTATCGATCGCTTTTTGACGTAAGGCTTCAGGTTGGTAGATGAGTGGATGGGGATAAGCGCCTTGTAAAATCTCAATTAGCTTTTGAGCGATCACATTCGTATCATCCGGGTCAACCAAAACTCCCAGTTCCCCGTGACAAAGCGCATCTACCGCACCATCCCGATCTCCTCCCAATGCTGGCTTGCCACAGGCTAGGGCTTCCAGGTAAACGATGCCAAAACCCTCTCGTTTGCTGGGCATTGCGAACACGTCGCACAAGTTGTAATAGTCACCAAGCTCCTGATCAGGAATAAACCCAGCTAACGTCACGCAGTCTTGCAACTGTAATTGAGCGATAAGTTGTTCAATTCGAGGTCGGTCATTGCCTTTTCCAACTAGGATGTAGTGGACATCAGGAATTACTTGACGGATTTGGGGCAGTGCTTCAAGAATGCGGTCATATCCCTTATACCGCTCAGCTTCTGCTAGCCGTGCCACCGTTAAAATAACAGGCTGTTCGGGCTTCAATCCGTATTGTGTTAATAAATGAGTCGGTTTAGGCGCAATTGACCAGCAATTCGCCTCAAACGTACAGGGCAACAGTGATATTTTGGCTGGATCGAGATTTTGCTCTTTAACGATGCGATCGCGAGTGTAACCGCTAATCGAGAGAATTTTATCCGCATGGTGCAGAGCAGTCTGTAAGGCAGGTTTCTCAACATTCCAGCTCTCTACTCCATAAACCGTAATCCAGTAAGGAATACCCGTGAGCTGCTTCAACCAATAGGCTGCTACTGCAAAATTCAGATGATTGACCATCACTAATTTGGGTCGTTGCCAAAGGCCCAATCCCAAAATTTGAGCAGCAAAAGCAGGTGTCCGCAAAGATGAAGTCCAAGTCCCAGAAAAGTGAAACTGTGCATTAGCTGGGCAGGAGAAATCTTCAGGTAAGCGCGTGTCGTGTTTTAAAAAGACTTCGTAGCTGACATTTACCCCTAGCTTTTGTAAGGCTTGTAGCCAAAATTCGGAGTAAACCTGAATACCTCCCTTAAACTCAAATAGATTGGGAAACCATAAGTGAAAATGACTTGGATTTGAGGCTACGGGAAGCATAAAATACAAACTACTCCAACGTTGGATTGAGCAACAATAATTGAGTTTTAATCCGGATACTGGGTCAGTGCAGTAAGATGAGTTAAAGCATCTTTCACTCCTTGAGTAACTTGGGTATAGCTATAATTGGCAATGATTTTGCGGCTTTCTTCGCCCCATCTTTGTAGTCGCTCTCGATCCGAAAAAGCTTCTTTAAGGCAAGCAGCCAGTGCCGACACATCACCAGCCGGAAAAACTAGTCCGTTTCCGTAGGGGTGAATCAAGTCTTGAGCGCAGCCAACGTGAGTACTAGCGATGACAGCACGAGACATACACATGGCTTCGTTGATTACAAGTCCCCAAGTTTCGCTATAGCTAGGTAAGACTACCAAATCACCAGCAGCGTATGTACGAGGCATGAGTGTCTGGTTTTGAAAAGGGGCAAAGTGAATGTATGGATGACTTGCCGCCTGGGTTCTCAGTTCACTTTCTAAAGCTCCAGCTCCTACGAACAGGAGTGATACCTGGGAGAGGTTTGCCTGTAAAAAGGCTTGTAGCAACGTACCTGGTCTTTTTATATCCTCAAATTTCCCAGCAAATAGGATGACGGAGTGGTTTTCGGGAATTCCTAGTTTCTGCTTCCATAGAGTAGCTTGGTGAGTAGCTTCCTCCGCTTGAGCGAAGAAGCGATCATTATCTACGGCATGTGGAGAGAAAAATAGTCTTTGGGGTGGAACACCGTGCTGACGGAAGTAATTATAATTAGCTTTACCAACATAGAGACAGGCTGCAAAACGTCGATAAATTAGGGAGATAAACTTCCGACGCAGCCATTCTTTAGCACCAGTCCTGGATAGAAGCCTATGGGAATCACCCCGGAACAGTAGCGGTGCTTGGCGGCAATTCCAGCGCCAGAGAAAATCATAAAGACTGGCATAGTTATAACTCATCAGAAGTACGACATCCGGTTTGTAAAGATTGACTCGTTCCAACAGGGATGGATTTTGTAATCCCCAAAAGTGATGAGTACCTGGATTAGAGCTTATATTTGGCACAAACTCGTAATCATATCCGGTTAATAGGGGGATATCCCACTGAATGGACTGTTTAAAACCTACGTCTACCTGTTCGCTTACACCAAAATCCCACAGATAAAAAATTTTAATCGAAAAATCATTTTCAGCAACTAGCTGACGAAACCACGGAGCATAGTACTGAATAGGATGAGAAGTAATAATCGCCAGTTTATTCATATAATTAATTTCTATAAATTTGCTATTCGGCAGAAATGAGGTAATTCTCTTGATTAGTACTTGAAAACCCTTTCAATCGATAAACTTTCATGAATACAAAATTAATTCCAACTAAAGTCACGCTAGATTGAAATAGTGCTGCGACATAAACACCAGCAGTCCATTCCGTTTGGGAGGCAAAACTTACTAAGAGAATATTAAAAAGGGAACGAGCGGATAGGACGGGTGTGTTTAAACTCCAACGAGTAGCCTGTCCAAGGGCTGCCCCTAAAATAATTCCAACTCCACCACAACCTAAAAGCCCAAAATTTGCATAAGCTTCAGCTATTAAACCCCAACCAATAGTAGTTGTTAAAGTTCCTTCCTCAGTCTGGAGACCATAATAAATACTTAATATATGAGTACCTTCATGGCTCCGAATTTTATTTGAATTTAAAAACCGAGGAAGTATCAGCTGAGGAAGAATTGAATAAGTTTTTCCATATAAATAAGGTAAATCACTAGGTGTTTTACCCTGAGCAATAAGTAGCATGTGGATTACACTCGATCTCTCTAAAGAAGAGGTTTTCTCCTCAGTTTTAGGCTGTGTTTTATCTTGTCTAAAGTTGTCAAATGAATAACCCACCCATTCGCTATACCAAGCCGGATATTCCCAAGGTTGCAAGAGGCGGCTTTGGTTACCAAACCAATATTTTGCTCGCATCCCGTCTTTGCCAGAGTGCAAGAGTGAGAGACAGACAAAAACTATAAGGATAGTTATTATCGGTATTTGATTGCGACCTAAAACAAAAGCAATCGTACTAACAGAAAAGATAACAATATTTTCTCTTAAAATTAGACCAGCACCACTGCTGATGATTAATAAAAACAAAGCCACTAGAAAATAAATAGCTTGATTCCTTGAAAGTTCTCTTGTTCCTAACCGATAAGATAGAACAAAAACTGATAAGATACTCAGTCCCAAAACAGCACCTCGAATTAGAGTAAAAGCTCCACCCGAAAGGATAAACCAGCCCCCAAGGGAATACATATTAAAGAAAACACCAATAACTAGAATAAATAGGAAAAAACTTTCACCCTTCTTTTCTCGGAGGGCACGATAAGCTTTTGGGTAAGGAGGAGGAGACTTCACAAATTGAAACCAGGTAAAGGTTCCTAATCCTAGAAAGATAGTAACTGTAATGCTTGCAAATAGATGATTTTCCGGAGAATAAGTAATAATTACAGGATGTTTAGTAACTAATGGCAGGGCATGTGTCCAAAGAAAAGTCAGAGCAAATAAGGGATAAACTGGCATTCCCAGCGCTTTTCCTGAACACCAAAGATAAAAAGGATATAAAGAAGCAATCCCAATTAAAATTGCTCCAGCAATACTAAGAATTGAATAGGTGTCTACGGTATAAAGCTCTACGAGGAATAAAACTATAACGCCTACCCAAAAAGCTTTGAGTAAAGGTCGCCGTTGATAACGGACGGCAATTGGATGATTGTTCGATGCTTGGGGAGGTAACTTTAAGTTAATACCCATAAGGTTTAAAGTTTATTCGCGAAACGAAGACACTGGTCAAAGACAGCACATTGCTGACGAGTCATCTCACGCGCCGTATAAGGTTGAAACTCTGACCAGTTAGTTTCAGGCTGATATCCTTTTGGAATAGAAAATAGCCAATTGAGATGAGCCGTTACATCGGTTAGCAAATCTGCTGGATTTTGATTAGAGTTGAACGTAACAATCTGTCCCGCATGACAACGTTGCAGAATATTGACGACAGAACTCTGTTGGTGAAAAAGAGCAAAGATTGGCTTTTGAGCCAGAATGCAAGGGTAGAGTTTGGAGGCTGTGTAGCTTGGGTCGTCGGAACCAATCAGAAGGATGGCGTCGCTGTCTACGAGAATCTGTAAAGCTTCAAAATAAGCAACACGATGAGGGTGTTCTTCTACCAGATCAGCAATTCCTACTTCTTGGGCAATTGGCTCTACTGTTTTAACCGCTCGATCGCCTGGTGCGTAACTGGTGCCGACGAAATGCAGTTTGACTGAATTCCATGGTTCGGGATGGCGATCGCGCTCAGATTGAATGCCTGAAAATAAAGCTCGCAGCGCTAAAGCCATATCGCTCCCAGCTCGACCCACATAAACCCAATGCCGCTTGCCATCCTTGGGGTCAAAGATGGTTTGCTGAACGTTGAGGGAGGGAAGCTGCTTGAAATCAGTTTCAGGCGCACCAAAGGGTAGAACTGTAAATTGGTCTTCGTACAACCAGGGATATCGTTGAAGTAAGGTTTTCGGGTATTCAGACGAAACACTGATTACGTGGCTGGCATGACGCAGGGCCAAAGGTTCAAGCATTTGCGCCTGGAATTGAGCAAAACCATACTTAAATTGACCTCCAGGGGGCATGGAAGACCCCGGACGCTTGTGGTAATCGCTCAGCCAAGGGTCTTGGAAGTCGAGAACATAAGGCACTCCAAAACGCTTGTGCCATTTGGGGCCAAGCGCCATTGCGGTAAACACAGTAGTGGAGAAATAGACGAGATCGAATTTCTCTTTGGCTAGAATGCGATCGCCTGCTCTGAGCAGAGACGGAAAACACCGCAGACCCAGGCTGCTCATACCAATGCGCTTGGTGTATTTGACTGGGAATGCTCCCGTGCGGCAGACGGGTATGTGGCTGGGTACTGTCTGCTCTAATAAGGGGTCACGCACACCCTCAATGCAATCGGGTTGGACAGTCAGAATATGAGATTCCCAGCCAAATTCCTCAAAGTAGGGCAATGACATCCGCACCCGTTGATGGTCAGGAGCGTTAATCGGGGGAAAATGAGGACTGACAATCAAAACTCGATGGCTCAAGGCTTAACCCTCTTACAGGTGCTACCTACTGATACGAGCCTTACGTTACTTAATCAGGACAAAGGAATATCATAGTTGGGTTCATAACGCAAGATTGCTGCGTGTTTTGTCCGCAACATTTGCCCTAATTAGGCTGTGATACAGTTGCTCATACTTATCCAAAATCACTGAAGCTGAGAAGCAATGTTCTGCCCGTTGGCGGCAGTTGTGGCGGTCTATTTGAGGCAAGTTTTGGATGGCGGTGCAAGCTTGCTCTACGTTGTTGACGAGATAGCCATCAGTGCCATGACGCACAATCTCAGGCAAGGCCCCCAAAGGGCAAGAAATAACAGGTGTACCACAGGCTAAAGCTTCGGCAAAGACTATGCCAAAGGGTTCTTCCCATTCAATCGGCACAATCATCGCGGCAGCTTTACCAAGCAAAGCGTTTTTTTGTTCGTCGTTAACAGGCCCGATGTACTCGATGCCATTGTGTCCCAAATGAGGAACAATTTCTTCTTGCCAGTAGCGTCCTTCTTCGCCACTGGTGCCGTGGTTGCCAGCAATTAACAGGCGACGTTTAGTGAGACGAGCAGCTGCGATCGCATTATGCGCTCCTTTAATCTGTTCTACCCGACTCAGGAAAACTAAGGGAGCATCAGGGGCAACGGTGGGCTGGAAGGTGTACTTTTCTATCTCTACGCAATTGTGAATCGGATGCCAAACACCACCAGAGGCTCGACCTTGGCGACAAATATGGTCGCTGCAACCCGTGAACGTGAGGGAATTTCCTGCCAGCTTTACCCCCCAGCTAGTGGTGCGATGGCTGGGGCGGCGTTGGTAGGACATTACCTTGGCAAGGGGAGAGCGTAAAAGCGGCAAAAGATAGAGGATGCGGGAAAAGCTATGTACTAGGTCGGGCTGAAATTGCCGAACGGCTGACCACAATGCAGCAGTGTTCTGCAAGGCATCGAATTTATCTTGGGAACGCAGACCAGGCCAGGGAAATAGTTGATGGGCTGGTGATGTGGAGCCTCGGTGGGCGACTAGTCCGACTGTGTGACCGCGAGCTTGCAGGCTGGTGACTAGAAGATCGACAATGCGCTCAATGCCGCCATAAAGTTGTGGCGGTACAGGCAGTTCAGGGTCAGCAGTGAGTAAGATACGCATTTTAGGCTGTCCAGCGTTTGTCGGCTCGAAGAGGACTATGGCGTGGCACAAAGATAAAATCGGCTTGCCACAAAGCTTGATCTAGAGGACGACGAGTGAGAGCACCGATGTCATAAGCTACCCAATCACGCTCATTGAGCCATGCAACTAGCTCGGCAAATAGAGGCACGTCTTTATAAATATCCAAGAGGTTTACTTCTGCTAGGATTGCCTGCATATTTGGCAGAGATGTCTCAGCGCCCTTAAGCACTTCCAACTCGTAACCTTGAACATCCAGCTTGAGTAAATCAGGACTGCGATCACCAAAATGCTCTTGAACGATTTGGTCTACCGTCCGCACTGGCTGGAAAGTCACTGGGAAGTTTTGAGGACTATGGTCAACTAGCACGGAGGAGCCTGTTTCAGACTCATGAAATGGTATTTTGTCGAGCGCTTTTGCTCCTAGCAAACCTGGGAATACTTGTATGGCTGGGTTACGAGACGCTAGCTGCTGAAGTTGAATGACTTTATGCTCTAGCGGTTCAAAGCAGGCTACCTTGGCATTAGACCATATACCCAGGCAACATTTGGCAAATTCACCTTCATAAGCACCAACATCAAAGATTTGAGCAGGCTGGAAGCCAACCTTAGCAAGGCGTTCTAGCGCAAATGGAATTTGTGGCACTTGCAGCCTGCGGGCGAGGCGCTCACGGATATAGGAGCGAATGGACATACATTTAAAAAGGGGGAAATGAAAACCAGGCGATACTTAGCCACTACGATACCTTCGCCATTACATGAATTTCATGGTCACGGGCAATCACTTCGTAGCTATATCCTCTTTGAGTTAGCCATTCCAGCACTGTTTCTGGAGTCACACCCAATTTAGCTAAGGCGATCGGATGCAGGCTGAGGCATAAGCGCGGTTGATATTGGCGGAGGGTCTGTTCAGCACCTTTCAACACATCCCACTCTGCCCCTTCTACGTCGATTTTGATTAGGGAGGGAATCAATCCTAACTCTGCAACTTCTGCATCCAAAGTATTAACTTGAACGGTTACCTTGTTAAAACCTTCTACTGGTACAAGACCGTTCATTCCTTCTGCTTGTTCAGGTAAGCAATAAAAGTCTGTTGTACCAGGCTTGGCACCACAACAGAGAGTGCGGCAAATCGTTTGCTCTGACCCTCCATTCCATTGCAGATGCTGCATGAAATAAGTGCGAGTAAACTCATGGGGTTCGTAGGCAATGACCCGGCCTTGGGAGCCAATTTTTTGCAGGGCAATTAGAGTGTAAGTGCCAATATGTGCACCAATGTCATAAACTACATCTCCTGGATTTAAGCTGGCGGCAAAGGCACGATAGGATTCAGCTTCTACAGCTTCCCAATTTCGAGTAGCAAAGATTGGATGAAGCCGCAAAGAATGACTCCCGACAGTTACAGGAAGCCCATTTTTACCCGCCAAACTGGTTAAAAGTTTCAAGTAAGGTTGACGCAATAGCCCCCACAGTGGAGTTAAAGAACT
The DNA here is from genome assembly GCA_039962225.1 of Microcoleus sp. AS-A8. NCBI lineage: Bacteria > Bacillati > Cyanobacteriota > Cyanophyceae > Oscillatoriales > Microcoleaceae > Microcoleus > Microcoleus sp. AS-A8. The sequence continues at coordinate 357,754 of JAMPKV010000005.1, read as the reverse complement.
TAATCCTGGCGCATGGCGGACAGTTTGGGCAAATAGGCGAAGATTTGAGAGCATGTTAATGATTGATGGGTACTGTATCGTCAACGGCTGCTGTGTCGGCACTTTGACAAGAAACCAGTAGTGACGACCTAACTTGAGCAGCAACTTCAGCAAGAGTAGGAGCAGATTGAGCGATTGCAGAAATTTCTCTCTGGGCTGAATGGGCTACTTCAGGCATTAACATTTCTAGAGCAAGCCTTGCCAAGGATTCTGGAGTTTCAGCTAGAGGTAAATTGCCCTCACGCCAGGTATAACCACGACATCCTGCTGAAGTTGTTACCACCGGAATCTGCCAACCGAGGGCGACTGCCAATTTTGTACTGCACCCTCGTGCGTAGCAAAAAATCGGATGGACAAAGCAACTCCAAGTGCTAGCCTCTTTCTCTAGTTCTTCATCAGAAAGCCTTCCTAGATATTCCACCAGAGGAAAACGCTTTGTAATAGTACTCGCTGCTGCTGTAGGACCGCCTACAATTCTCAGATGCACGTCCTGATCAGCTATTTTTTGAAGTGCTTCCAGAAAAAGAGTTAAACCTTCTACTGTGGGGGGGTGATCTAAAGTACCGACAAAACCGAGTCTTTTTGGATTTGGCTGCCAATTTAAGGGTCGTTCAGAGATGGTACGAGGCAACCAAGTTACCCGTTTTGCACCCAACCAGCGTTCAATTTCTACCTCAAATGGGGCAAGACAAAAGACATGATCGATATCTTGCCGCTGTTTACATTCCGCCACTAACTGTTGGACGAGAATTCTCCAATCAGTAACGTTTGCTTGACTGAAAGCATCACCACCTCCCCTAGCGCGAATCGCGTGGAGGTAATCAACACTGGCTAAACCCACAGAAAATAGGACTATCTTATACTTATTTCCCAATCTGGCACGTAAGGGTTTCACTAAAGCTGATGTTTCTTCTCCATTGAGAAAGATAAAAATAGCACTAATTTTTTCAGCTTTGGCAATAACTTCATCAACTAGGTTAGGTGGCAAAGCATCTGTATAAGGCTCTGGCCATAACTTCCGCTTCAAACGTACCCAAAGCCTACGATCCCACTCATAACTGATAATAGATGTAGTCAATCCTGCTAGTTGTAAAGTTTTCAGATTTTCTTGCGTCCAAATTTGAACCCCTCCACCTGCTGGTTTGAGTGAAGAGGCACTAGAAACAAACACGGATGGGACTGAGTTTAAGGAAAAATTTCTAGGGAATTCCGTCATTATACTTATACGTAATCAACAAAATTTATATCAACCGTGCCTTGTTTCATACCTGCAACCTTAAGGAGATGCTTGATAAATCTTATACTTGGCGAGATGCCCACAAATTGCTTTCTGGAAGTGGATCGCTCAGTGTCCAAGCTTTACCTTCGACTGTTCGCAAGTGGTAACCAAGTCCTTGAAGGTTCTCTACGAGGAGAGACGTTTTTTCTGTAACCTTGGCAGGTGTGCTTAGCACTTCCAAAATTAGATTTTCAACACTATCTGAATAATGCTTCAATCCGTTTATGGCTTCAAGTTCGTAGCCTTCTACATCAATTTTTAATAACTTAACTCTGTTAATTTTATTTTCTTCAAATACATTATCTAGTCTGACTAAAGGAACCTGGAATTTCTGAGATTGGTTGTTTACAGGGTCTAAACAGAGGGAAAGACGAGCTTTATCTGTTGCTGATTGGTTGTGGAGCGCGATCGTACCATTTTGATTGCTGACAGCCGCTACGTAAACTAAAATATTATCAAAATTATTTGCCTGCCAGTTAGTCAAAATTTTATGGCAATTATAAGGTTGAGGTTCTATGGCAATAACCCGTCCACTATCACCAATAAAGTGCCGAGCAATTAAAGTATGAAATCCCACATGGGTACCTACATCTATATAGGTATCTCCTGGAGAAAGGATTTTGCTATATAGAGCAGTTGTTAAAGGTTCTACGCAGCCATCTTTAATGAGCGAAATCTGCGTCCACTCTAGAGGATCTAGCTCCATGATTAACCCGTAGATAACCTTTGAAAGCTTGGGTTTCAATAGGGAGTTTTGGAGTAAACCTCCAATCCGAGCTTTACCTTTAAAGTAAGGTAAATTTAAAAAGGATTGATAAAAGTTTAAGAACATATCTCAAAGTTAGATAATTGATCTAAGTGATATAGTTTGGTTTTTTCTGACGTATTGGAAGTAATTTCCTGCACAAGTTAAATGGAATATGTCACCAGGATATAATCTCTGGAAGAAAATCTTATGCTGTTTAAGCTATACAGCAATGCCTCTAACTTGTCAGGAAATTCACTTATGACTTTTAATGTCGTAGGTCAATGGATGTCTTTTCACACCACCAATGTTCTTCGTGGTCTACAGCTATGACTTTGATTTGGTATCCAGCCATCTCCAGGTATTCCCGAACCTCTGACACGGAATGCCCATAACAGGGTAAGGTTGGGGGATGAACACTGATTAACAACTGTGGTGAGAGTTCTTGTAAAAACTTCTGTGCCCCACGCAAAACTAGAAGTTCTGCCCCCTCAACATCACATTTCAATAGAATTGGTCTACTAGGAGGATTGTTGGCAAAAAATAATCCATCTAAGCTATGGGTTGGAATGGTGCTGTCTGTATTGGTGTCAATGCAGATATAAGCCGTTGTGCCTGGATCGCCGGTGACAGAACTCGTTGATAATAATTCGTGAGTTGTTGCACTTGCTGCGCTCAACCCCAAGCCGCTCAAATGTTGTTCAGAGACGAATCCATGAACTAACTGAAGACGATTTCCACTAGCATACTGACACATCCGCTCGCTAGCTTTCAAACTAGCTAGATCAGAGTCAAATGCGATAACTTCTACTTGTTCACTAGCGAATAGACTAACAATGCTGAAAATACCAACAGCGGAGCCAATGTCTATAAATAGAGCGTTAGGATTCTTTTGTAGCCAACTGACTGTTGCTTTGACTGTTTCAGGTTCATAAGTTTCCCAGTATGCTCCGCAAAACGCAGGGGGCATAGAGACAGTGCAGCAACCACTCACGGAAACGGTAACACCTCTACCTCCAAGATTGAGCAATTGATGGTACGGTTTGCGTAATAATTCCCAAAGCCACTCAGCCCGTTCAATAGCTGGAGCATGTCGAATTGATTGGGCAATAGTACGAATGCTAGTCACAGTTTTGAACCTCTCCTAAAATTTTAAGATAACGTTGAGCGCACTTTTCCAAGGTTAGGTTTTCCAAAATATAGTCACGGGGAGTAAATTTATGACTATTAAGTTTGTCTAAAAATTCTTCTGCCTTTGGAGGAAATTCGCTGATGTTGTTGAACTTAACTCCACAGCGATTATCCCAGTAAGGGACTGAACTAACAGAGGTAAACTTAATCTTGTCAGGGAAATAGGATGGATCTTGCCAAAATCCACCTCGATCCCAAGCTAGGATGGGAACTCCACAGGCGAGAGCCTGTTGATAGGCAATACCTTGAGTTTCATGCTCACAGAGAAATACCATTGCTTTACTTCTACCTAGCAGAGAGTGAAACTCTTCTTCTCGATAGAAGCCATAGCGAATTACTTCTACTTTCAAACCCCACTTCTCCAGACAGGATTTTATAGGAGAAATTAATTCAGTTTCGTAACGGTCATACTCCCACCGAACTTTGTCGTATAGCAGGATATCTATATCTTTTTCATCAATCGGCACAGGTACCCATTTATCTGTGTCGATTCCCACAGGCCATGCGAGGACTTTATCACTGTAGTAGGGTTCAAACATTTTTCTATGCCATTCCCCAGGAACCAAGACTCTGCTGATGGGTAAGCGATTTAGCAGTTCAGGGTCATCACAGGGATGTGAAAAGACGGCGGCTCCAAATACAATCGGGTTTTTCCATTTAATCTTGTCTAGAACATGGGGCTTCCCGATAATACAAGCAACTTCTTCAGGATGTTTTTGAATATAACGATAGTCATTGACTCGGTAAGAAATACCAAGCCGATCTAAACCTGCACAGAGATTTAAAAAAACCCGCGTTTGACCCCCAGGATTTGGTTTGCCACGCATGAGGCGGCGGATGAGGCGACGGGGATAACGGTCTAATGGTAGCCAGCGATCGCCGTCCGGTATTTCATAGAAAAGGTTGAGTGGTTTCATGACACGGCTTCTTGATAGGCGATAATAAGCTTTCTATCTACATTTCGATTTCTGGTAGCACCCATTCCACGATTAGACTTATTAATTTAACGCTGTAAATATATGCAGTTTAGGCACAGAGTTGCGGCGAAATAAAGCCAAAGTATTACGTCTAAATTGCAGAATTTTCTCAGTATTGCGAAACCCTAAGTGAGTGTATAACTTGCCGAGCAATCCAGGTTGAGGGGGTTGAAAATCAGCGTCTAAGCGATAAATCCACTCAGCAACTTCACAAGCTTCATCCAGGTGGGTATACGCAATCCAATGTGCCAAATGCCAGAGCATGTGACAAACTGCTTTACAGCGGCGTGGAGTTAGCTCATTTCTCTCAGCAAGTTTGCTCAGGCACTTCTTGTAGATCGTCAGATGATGTAGATTTGTAGTTGTTGCTCTCATTCCTTGGGGAAATTGTAGGCGGCTTTGGGAATGATGACGATGACAAAGGATAGGTTGTGAATGGATGGCAACCTTAGGGTTTGCCATAGCAACCTCAATGACAAACTGACGGTCATCAAGCGCACCGAACTCTGGGCGGTGGGGAATATCTTTAAGAAATTCTTTACGGAATAAATAAGCCGAGTAATGAGAACTGTCACACTCTCCCAATTGTTGAGCTACAAAGTCATCACACTCAGTCCAGTCAACTTTATGCAGGAGTTTCTCATCTTCTGAATACATTTCGTAGCCACCAACAACTACGTCGGCTTCCTGCGCTATTGCCAGTTCAAATTGTCGATCAATCGCTCCCGGACAGAGCCAATCATCTGAGTCCAGAAAGCGCACGTACTCGCCTTGTGCGATCGCAAAGGCGCGATTTACGGCCCAGCCTTTACCCCAGTTCTCCTGCCGCAGGCTAATGATATCGGGTTGAGTCTGTAGCCATTCCCAAGTACCGTCAGTGCTACCATCATCGACCACAATGATTTCAGTGGAGCATTGAGTGTTGCGACACGACTCTACGCCTTTGGCAAGACACCAAAGACGATTGTATGTAGGAATGATTACAGAAACGTTGGTTGTCATGTTAGGTTTTAGCTGCCTAATGTTTCAGATGGAATCAAAACTGCGGTTAATAATTTCCGAGCTAATCCTAAAGTTGGTCGTTCAATCACTAAATCTGGATGCGTCCAACACGCACTTATTAGGGCTTTTAGGGCTGGCCATTTACCCTGAGTTAAAAATATTTTTTCTATTTCTAACCGGAGATAATGACGTATCCGACGACGGCTAACTGTAGTAAGATAGAGTTTGTCTTTAAATGACTTTACGTGTGCTACTTCCAACAGGGGAAGACTTGCTAACTCTGCCCAAAAAACATTGGTTATTTTAGACCCTTTGGCATCTTTATGATGGCGATAAAACGCTAAAGTTGCATCAAATTTGATAACTTGATAACCATGCTTGATTAATCTATGCCAAAATTCAAAATCCATAGAAAAAACTAGACGCTCACTAAATCGGTGAGGAATAGAATTCTCTGGCTGTGTCCAAAAAGTTGCTGGTTGTGGGCATAGTGCATCATTGCTAATAGCATCAATTAAATTCACTGGAGGTGTAGGAACCTCGATGCTAAAAATTTCCTTAGAGCTATAACCCATTTGACAGTTCCCTAAAATCAGAATGGGTTGTTCTGAGTGAGCTCCTGCAAGGCGTGCTACTTGCTCTAATGATGAGGGTAGAAAACAATCATCACTGTTCAAATAACCCCGCAAAAATCCCGATGCACGTTCAAATCCCTTATTAATGGCATGTGTTTGTCCGTTATCTTTTTCCGAGCGCCACAAAGATATCCAATTCGCGTATTTTTCTAGAATTGAAACGGTGTTGTCGGTAGAACCACCATCCATAACGATGTATTCCAAATTGGGGTAGTTCTGAAGCAACACGGAGCGAATTGTCTCTTCTATAAACTCCCCCTGATTATAGGAAGGCGTGACGATAGTTACTTTAGGCCACGGCTTACCATCTGGCAGGGTTGATGGTAAGGGTGGAGTCTGTTCAGTCCAAGGCCAGCCAGTGTGCCCGTCCGGTGGTGAGGGTAAAGATGAAAGCAGACCTGTTTCCGAGTAAGATACACTCGTTAAGGTAGTACTAGATTTCTCAAGGACTTGATAGTTCATCTGAATGTTTAACTCAGCAGAAGAATGTTAGGTGTAGGGAATCTACTCAGATCAATGCTGGTCTAAGAGCTACCTTGGGCAATTTCCAGGAAGCGATAGCCAAAAGCTTGTATTTCATTGAAATTATTGGCTTTAGCAATAACTTCTTGTTCTAGATCGGGGCCAGCTGAAAGATGTTCCCACCACTCTGCTATTTGGATAGCTAAACTTTCAGGAGAGTTACGTTCAAATAAAAGACTATTCGGAGGATTTTGCTCCAAATGAACGGGTATATCTGAAAGAATAATTGCCTTTCCTAAGCATCTGGCATCCTCAACAACAGTACTCCATCCCTCAAATAGGGAGGGTTGAATCACTGCAAGTGAACGCCGCATGAGCTGAATTTGGGAAAGGCGTGGAATCAGTCCCAGTAGATACACCTGCTTGGCAATATCTAACTGGTGAAGAGTTTGCAGAATCGTATCAATGTAGTCAGGTTGGCGTCGATCATACAGATGACCGGTGCAAACCACGATGGGATAAATTGACTTCTCCTGTAATAGTTTTAGAGCTTTAAAGACAATCAGATGATTTTTGTGTTTCCAGAACTGATTACTTACTAAAAAGAAGCGGTCAGGTAGACAATACTCTTTCTGTATCTGCTGTGCATCTGTTTCATACCATTCAGATGGCGGACAGCTCTTAAAGGATAGAACTTTTGACTTATGCGCTGCTTCTGGGAAAAATTTCTGGAAGTCTGCCTCAGCTGTTTTACTACTCATTACAACACTAGATGCGTAACGAGCCGTGAGTTTATATGAGCTGTCTCTCCATTCAAGCTCTGATTCAGTAAAAAATTGAGGTAAATATTTATGCTGAAAATCGGCGATCCATGCGGCTGAGCGATAGGATTTAGGACTTCCGCATTGAGAGAAGGAGGGATAAAGAAAATCAATATTATTTTTCTCTATCAAAGCATCGAAGCGAGGATTATCTTGCTTAAATAATGTTTCTATTAGCTTCCAGCGAAGACGATTTGATGGCGTTAGAGGCTCTAGATCGACTTCTAGGTCATAAATATCCTTGAGGTACGGAAAAATTTCACTGTACAGACTTGAATCAAGTGATTTGCTAGTAATCAAACACAGTTCAAACGTGGAGCGAACTTCTTCGGGAAGACTACCTAGAGCCAAGATGATATTTTTGATATATTGCGTGCCGCCGATCCAGTCTCGACCGCCTTGCATGATTAGAGCAATTCGTAGGGGTTTTGTCATACACCAACTAACTCCGCACGACACCAGTTTGCAAACGTTTTAACACCCCGTTCTAAGGGGACGGAAGGAGTAAATCCTAGAGTCTTTAATTTCGAGATATCGGCCTGCCAGTTGAGGGGAGTTCCGGCAGGGACAACACCATCAAACTGAGGAGAGCAGTCGGCGTCTAATGCCTCTAGAACCAGATTAGCTAACTGTGCGATCGCAACTTCTCGACCGCTGCCAAGGTTGTAAACTTCTCCTTGCATCGGGGCGGAAGTGGCAACCACGCTCAAGGCTCTGGCAATATCAAGAGCATGGATGAAGTCCCGACTTTCTTGCCCAGTTCCCTGTAAAGTGAGGGAGTTTTGAGTAATGACTTTTTGGCAAATATCCCAGAGGACTTGACGACGTAAGCCGGGGCCATAAGCCGAGAAAATTCTGAGGCTAGCTGTTGGCAAGCCATACACTTTGGCAAACTCTAGACATAACTGCTCACACTGCCATTTGTGGAAGCCATAGGGGGACAGGGGAGCAGAGGACTGAGTTTCGCTCACTGGCAGTGATTCGGGGTTGCCGTAAACTGCTGCACTAGAGAGAAAAATGAAGCGGCAGCTAGGGACATTGAGCCGCAGAGCATTCAGTATCTCAAAGGTCAGCGCTGTACTAGCATAAAAGTCCGCAGCTGGGTCAGTGAGAGATAAACCTACCGAGGCGCGACCCGCACAATGGATGCAAACTTGAGGGGTGCGTTCTTGCAGCAAGCCATTAAGTGCTGGATCTGGCAGTTGCAGGCGTTGATAAGCTGACAGATTAGCTAGGGGGGCATTCTCAGGAGGAGAGTTGTCAATACCAATGACAGACCAGCCTTGCTCTGAGAAATGACGCGCAACGTAGCGACCAATAAAGCCTGCAACACCTGTTATTAAAATGGACTTGGATTGAGTAGTCACAAGCTGTGTTGAATCTCCTTTTCAGATATATTATTTACTACTACAAAGCGACTGCTAGCCTATCAGGGAAAAGTAGCTGTCCATATGGATAATTACTTAAAGTTCCAAAGTTTTAAGTTACTTTTTGACAGCTATAAATGAATAGTGGCGACCAGGACTATTTGACTTTTGAGAGGCATACCAACCATAAAACTGCTGGATAGCTCTGGTGGAAGCCAGACAGCTAGCTATTTTTTCACCAGTGCGCTGAGCCAACCAAAGTTCGACCTTAGCCTGAAATTCTCCTTGAGTCATGGGTGCATAATTAATTGCACTCTCTAGAGGGCCAAGAACTTTTTTCAGCTTTAAGCCCGATGCTTGAATTGCATCTGTATACTCTTTCAAGAGAAAAGCATTTTCTCCACCATAGAGAGAATGCAAGGCATGGGACTCGAAAAAGAGTGGTAAATCTTCTTCTCGGGAAATAACGTGTTCGCGAGTACCGACAAAGACTCCGCCTGGTTTTAATACTCGTGCTGCTTCCCGACAAAGTTGTGTTAAGTCACGGGCATGATGTAACACGGCTCGTCCATAAACAATATCAAAAGTATTGTCTTGAAAGGGTAAGGTTTCGCCGTATTCTTGAATGATTTGAATTGGCAGCTGACTGCAATCGGATAAAGACTGGATAGCTTTCGCACCAACAAGTGGGCTTGGATCGGGTTCCAATGCTGTTACTGTACATCCGGCTTTGGCAAAAGCATAGCTTGAAATCCCTCTGCCTGCCCCCAAATCTAATACATGTCCTGGGATATTCTTTCTCAGCAGTTTTATTAGAGTTAGCCATTCTTCACTATCGCTGAATCGTTCAGCAGCAAGCTCTAATGGGTCATCATAATAACAATAACGTACAAGCTCTTGTTTATCAGGCTGCTCTCTTAACCATTGCACAGCCTCTTCCCATGTTATTAAATTAGCGCTCATTTTCTGGAATCTCCCGAATTACACGAGCTGGATTACCAGCAACAATTGTCCATGCCGGAACATCTTTGGTCACAACTGAACCTGCTCCGACTATTGCACCCTCCCCAATCGTGACCCCTTTGAGAATTACAGAGTTGAAGCCAATCCAAACTTTACTAGATATTTTTACAGGGGCAATTTTCACATGAGTCCAATCTTTTTTGCCGACTCGCCAATTGACTACATCGTCTGCCCGTTGTGAAAAGGATAGGGAGTGAGAATTATGATCGACAATAGTTACCCCCCAGGAAATCATTACGTCGTCGCCAATTTCTATACTTTTTGCTGCAATAATAGAGCCGTTTATAAACGTTTTTTTGCCAATCGATATACGAGCATTTTCTCTGTCAAATTTTAGAGAGCCAGGCACATTAGTCTGTTCTTCTACAGTGACTAAACAGCCATCTTTCAATACTAAGCCTGAAATGTTTAACTCTGAGGAAGCATCGAGCTTAACATTGGAAGGGATTTTATTTTTTAAATTAGATTCGTTATCTAGGTTATTAGCAATTTTACGCAAGAGCCTAGCTATGAAATTTATTGTCTTCATGGGTTACTACTTACCTAGCTATTTCTACCCAAGGAAGATTGAGAAGGACAACTCCATGAGCCTGTCCTTTATACAAGGCCATATTACTTCCTGTCTCTTCAATCTGGAAACTCACAATCGAACTATGATGAGTTAAAACCTCAACATTTGGGATGTGAGCTGCAACCTCGATAGTGTAAGAACCGGGCGCAAGAAATAGAGAAGGAATCTTAATTTGGGAAGCCTGATGACCTGCTGGTACCTCAAATGCTGCACTAGAGGACGATCTATTAGTAGTAAAAATAGGAGTTCCGAATGAATTATAGACTCGCAATGATACTTCCAGGTTTTTGATGGTTTGATGTGCCTGATACTCAAGAATAATTGTTATTGCCTCTCTGGTATCAAACATAGAGGTTATATGGTCTTGGGAATTGAGCAGAGACAAACGCTTAAAACAAAATTTATCATCTGAATTAGTAGAATCAAAAACCACTTCTCCAGACGTTTCAGAGCCGTGCAGTAAGTACTTCGCCGTTATCTGTTCAGCATCACCTTCCATCTCTACATGTCCCTGAATCAACCAAATAGCCCGTTGACATAACGTCGTGATTGTGGACATGGTATGACTGACAAACAATACAGTCCGCCCTTCTTTCCCTACGTCCTCCATCTTCTCTAAACACTTCTTCTGAAATGCAGCATCTCCAACGGCAAGCACCTCATCTACAATCAAAATTTCCGGTTCCAAATGTGCCGCTACCGAAAATGCTAAGCGCACGTACATTCCTGAGGAATACCGCTTCACGGGTGTATCTAAAAACTTCTCTACCTCAGCAAAAGCGACAATTTCATCAAATTTCCTCTTAATCTCAGCCTTGCTCATCCCTAGAATCGCGCCGTTGAGATAGATATTCTCTCTACCCGTTAATTCTGGGTGAAATCCCGTTCCAACTTCCAATAAACTAGCTACACGTCCCTTAATCCGGATACTGCCGTTCGTTGGCTCAGTAATCCGACTTAAAATCTTTAATAAGGTTGATTTACCTGCACCATTGCGACCGATAATGCCAACGCGATCGCCTTGCTTAATTTCAAACGAAACATCCTTCAGTGCCCAAAAGTCGTCAATAGCTGGGTCAGACATCTTTTTGCCAAAAGGCTTTAGAAACTTGCGCCCAGCAGACTTAGCACTATTAGAAATTACATCCCGCAGTGCCGTGTAACGTTCCTGCTTTTGGTGACCAAGGGTATATTTCTTTCCCAGGTTTTCAACCCGAATGACTGTATCAGACATAATTCAGAATAGTTACCACTTTAGGAATGCATGGTTTCTTCTACTTCATCAGGACAAAAAATACTTATAGATTCTGTCAAGCGAGTGCCGCTAGTTTAGTGTCTTGCTAATACTTCCCGATCGCTAAAGGTTTCCTTAGCAATAACCTACCAACAGAGATTTTCTGATAAGTTCTAAATCACATCTGCAAACGTGCGTTCGACCTTCCGAAAATACCAGACGCCACTAATTAAAAAAAGTGCCACTAATCCCATAGAGATTGTAAATCCCGGTAAGTAAAGGTTTGATTCCCCGCCTAAAATTGCCCAGCGGAAACCATCAATTACTCCCACCATAGGATTTAAAGAATAGAGCCAACCCCACTGGGGAAACCGTTCAAGCACGACGCTGCTACTAAATCCAACAGGCGAAATATATAAGCCGAACTGCACAATAAACGGCACAATATAGCGAAAATCGCGGTATTTTACATTCAGTGCCGCCAACCACAACCCCGCACCTATCGAGGCGGCAAAGGCAATACCAATAAACAGCGGTAGCGTCAAAATGCGCCAGGTAGGTACAAAGTTATACCAAGCCATTAGCCCCAGCAAAATCATCCCCGAAACCAGAAAATCCACAAAACTGACAATCACCGCACTGGCAGGTACAATCAAGCGGGGAAAGTAGACTTTGGAAATCAAATTGGCATTACTAATTAAGCTATTACTGCATTCAGACAGGGCATTGGCAAAAAACTGCCAGGGTAGCATGGCTGAAAACACCAAAATCGGGTAAGGCGCACCCTCAGACGGTAACTTTGCCAATGTGCCAAACACCACCGTGAAGACCACCATCGTTAAGAACGGTCGAATCAGCGCCCAAGCCATGCCAATGATTGTCTGCTTGTAGCGCACTAAAATATCGCGCCAAGCCAGGAAGTAAAATAACTCTCGGTATCGCCAGATATCTTTCCAATACTGGCTTTCGCTACGACCGGCTTCGATAATCAGTTCTTTAGTGTGCATCTTGTGGAGTAAAGAATTGCTCAGAATTGTTACAACTGATAATGCTCTGTTGGCATTAAAAGCCGTTGCTCATGCAGCAAGTGTCAGATGGATACGCTACACTTCCACAAAAGGTAGCTGGGTATTGCCCAGCCGATAGAAGACTGGCATTAACTCAAATAAAACCCCTGTCGAGCATCGATTGCTGCTAATGTGAGCGAGCGATCGCTTCTATTCTTTCCTACAGTTCCTACTAACCTGAATCAGGATAAATGCTGAGCGAAGGCTAACGCCAGGGTTTCCCTAGCTCCTGCAATGCCGCTAGGCTAGCGTCACGCCAACACTCGTTACCTTGCGATCGCCCCTTGTTAGGTGCCGTAGGCCATCGCCCAACACGGCTAACCTGTAGCACTTTATGAAATTTACATAAATTACTAATAAAATTTATATTCTTCAACGTTCCAGTAACTATCTGGTGAGTCCAGATTAGTTCTTACTATACGTTTCCCAACATAGCTATACATTGACTGACTCACTGTACGGACTTTAGGAATTTTATTGAGTCTCAATTTCAGTGCAATACTTCTGGGGTAGTTAGGCGACCAGTTTAATAAAGCCCGCATTTGGGTTAGGGATTTTTGAGCTTCTACTAAATATTGCTCAATCTGACGACTCCTTTGATTGGGTTGATAGCGAAATCCACCCAGTGGCGAAGGAGTTCCGTATAAGTCTGCATGGGAGTAAAAGCGAGACCATAGGTCAAAGTCGCCAGCTAAACTAAACTCAGTAGCAATAGAGCCACCCACTTTTTGCCAAAGGTTACGCCTCCAAAATGTCGATTCTTGTTGAATCCAACCTAGAGCCGTTTTATATGAACCAGGTAGATAAAAACCATCAAGATAAGCTTTTCTTGAGTAGCCAATGATCGAACCAATTCCATAACAAAAGCCATGCCAGTCCCAATAAGCGGGAGAGAGGGTGGTTAACCAATCGACTTCAGGCAGTTCAGACATGATACTCGCCACTGTTTTTAGCGTCCAAGAAAAATACATGTCGTCGCTGTTAAGCCATCCCATAATCTCACCACTAGAGTGAGCAAACCCTTTGTTAATGGCATCGTATTGCCCAGCATCAGGTTCGCTACACCAGAAATGAAGATGCTTTTCGTATTTTTTGATAATTTCTACACTACCGTCTGTAGAACCGCCATCAATGATAATGTACTCAAGGTTGGGATATCCCTGGCTGAGAATGCTCTGAATCGTTGCTTCAATAAATTCAGCCTGATTAAAAGAAGGAGTGACTAGAGAAATTTTAGGGAAATCCTTAACCATAACAACTCTGAATCCTTCTTAGCTGAGTAATTTTTTAGTCAGCTCTGCTCTTTGTTCTCGTGTTGCATAAAAATGATATTTTCTTAGCTGGCTTTGCTCACGCACAAAAGCGATATCAACTTGAGACATCGCTCCGTCTAACAAACGGTATTGCAAGTCAAATATATCATACGGGACAAAGCCTAAATTTTTCATAAAACTCAGGCAATCATAGACTTGTGGCCCACCTTTGAAAAACTCAAAAAATGAGACTTCAAGAATAATAAATTCTGTGTCTTTCAAGACTGTCTGTGCGCCCTTTAAGACCTCTAGCTCGGAGCCTTGTGTATCAATTTTTATCAGATATGGGCCTTCACTACCTCGCTCGGAGCAAATATTATCCAGTGTCATTGCAGGAATCGTCCGCTCCACCCCATTGACATCAGAATCCTCATCTTCTTTATAAAGGGATGAGCCTACCAGGTCAGGATGGACGTTGAGCACCAGTTTACCAGGTGTAGCTGTCGCGGCAGCAATAATATATTCAGCTTGCTCCAGCTTATCCACCAAAGAATTAAGGTGGGGGATGTATTCTTCAAGTGGTTCAATAAGGATATGTATGGCTTCAGGAAATACCTCATATAAGGCAAGAGTTCCACTAGCTGCACCAACATCAATGATGGTTTTAGGTTGAAGCCCATTTTGGCAAGCTTGGCGAAGACAACCGTACATTGATGCTCTAGGAGTTTGTTCGATCGCTTGTCTGTGGCGGTAAATCTCAAAACCTAATAATTTCAAAGATTTTCTAATTATTTTTTTGGTTAAATTAAACATTTTATAATCCTTATGTCAAAATGTAATTCTTAATAAAAAATTCAATGAATTCTATTACTTTATCAAAGCTTATTCAGTTGCTGACTGAATGATAAACCTCCACAGTTTTAGCTACAGTTTTATCCCAACTAAAAGTTTTTGCTCTTTGGTGTCCCTTGGTAATTAAGCGTTCGCGTTCTGTGGGATTATCGAGCAAAAACATCATAATATCAGTTAGAGCGCTAACTGACTTGGGGTTAAACATTAAACCAGCATCTCCTACGACTTCAGGAATACTGGAGCAGTTGGATGCAACAACCGGGGTTCCGCAGGACATCGCTTCTAGAGTAGGAATGCCAAAACCTTCATAGAGGGAAGGATAGACAAAAGCAATACTGCAACGATAAAGTTTGGCTAGATGGGCGTCGTTAGCATAGGTGTAGAGTTCAATGCGATCACTTAATTTGAGTTCAGCAATTCGTTTGATCTCTGTTTCCGAAAACGGGTAACCAACAACACAAAGCATAACATCGGGATTAATAGATGCTACGTTAGCAAAAGCTAATAATAAGGTATCAAAGTTTTTATAGCTAGCGTCACGGCTACCTACATAAAGATAGTATGGACGAGAGGGAACGGAGTCATCTCCCCAAGACAGACTTGAATCTATTCCGGCTGCAAGATAAGTAACCGTTATTTTATCTTCCGGTACGGAATACCAGTGCATTAAATCTTTCTTTGTATTTTCAGAAATACAGATTAGTCTATCCGCTGACGAAATGGCTTTACGTTTTAGTTCAACATGTTCACCCTTGGGATCGATTTTGTCACGAAATATTTCATGAACCATATCATAGACTGTCAACACAATAGGATAACGATATTGGTTGAGTTCTTGCTTTGAAAGTAACGAATAGTAGGTTGGATGAGCAAGATCGAAGGAATTGAACGTTGCGATCGTTTGGAAATAATGCTTCTCTAATTGGTGATATAGCCTTACTGGTCGAAATAATTTATACTCCCAAATTTTTAGATTTGAATGAACTGGATAAATAATATTTTGATGCTGAACTATAGTTAAATTAGGAATAAAATTTAGGGGTATCCTACTAATCAAATTAGTAAAATACCGAATCACACCTCCCGGTGTGTGTTCATTATAAATCTTATAAATTTTACCATCATAGAGAATACGCATTATCCCCGCTTTTTATTCCCCTAATATTTTCAAAGAACTGAATTTCACGCTCTCTTGCTATTTCAAATAAATCACTATCTTCAGTATGAAAAACACAAATATCACAGTAACGGTGCCCCAATCGACCTGAGAAATATAAGTGAAGCTCTTCCAAAAGTCTATAGTTATTAATATTGGCAGATAGCATTAAATCTCCAAAATTGTCATAAATTAATAAATTTTTATAACCATAGTTACTCAAATCATCGAAAATAGAAGTTCCATTATCTCCTTGCTCGGCTAAAAAAAATGGGTCATATTCAAAAAAGATGATAGGTTTTGCGCTTTTAAGAAAATCAGCAGCACCTCTGAGGATTTTGCAATCAAAACCGTCAGTGTCCACTTTAATCATTTTAGACTGGCAAAACGATGGATAATCTTTTAAAACATCTGATAGTTTTTTGACTTCTATAATGTTTTCTCCTACCATATTCTCACTGAGATGGGCTGTACCACCCTGTTTTATAGCGGTTCCTCTAATACTATTACTGGATTCTCCTAGGTAGGCTTGAACTATATGAACTTCTGAAAAAAAAGTAGCATTTTTTTCTAATACAGATAAAAACTGCTCATCTCCTTCAATACACAAAATAGGAAATTCAGCTTCTTTTCTCAAAAGAGCAATAGAGTCACCAATATTAGCTCCAACATCAATAAACTTTAGATGTTTATATTTTTCTTTTACATACTTGGCAAGTCTTGCAAGATTTGAAGAGTATAGAGGATAAGTTTTTAGGATAAAGGGTAATTGGTGAGAAAAAGGAAAGAGTAAATCAAAGCCAGCTATTTTATAGCTAATCAAAGGATCGCTCAACTTGATGATTTTATAAAATAGTCTAGTAAAGATGTTCGCCTTGAGCCTATTTAATTGAGTCTCATAAGAGGCATTAAGCACCTGATAGTAAACAAAGTGAAGCCAATAATTAATGCTGTTTTGCATTTTTAAATATAAATATTACATTCAAAAAATACACTGATAAAACAAGATCATAAACATTAAAAAAATTGCCTATACAGCGATATTCTATCATGCTATAAAGCGCAATAATTAATTTTTGAATGCCAAGAAGGAAAAATGACGACCAGGAGTATCCAACTTTTTCGAGAGATGCCAGCCATAAAAGTCTTGTACGAATTCTTGGGAAGCCAGCAAACTAGATAGTTTGGTACCAATGCGAAAATGAGTAAGCATGGATGTAGTCATCGATTGAAACTCTTGTTGGGTCATGGGTGCATAATTAAGTACACTCTCATAATGACCCATCACTTTTTGAATCTTTAATCCTGCTGAGCTAATGGCGTCTGTATACTCTTGCAATAGATACGCGTTTTCTTCTCCGTAGAGAGAGTGTAAAGCGTGAGAATCTAAAAAGATTTGCAGGTCTTCTTTTCTAGAAATGACGTGTTCGCGAGCCGCTAGAAAAACACCACCGCACCTCAAGACTCGTGCGGCCTCTTTACAAAACTGTTTTAGATCTTGGGCGTGATGGAGTACCGCTCGTGCGTACACAACATCAAAATAATTATTTTGAAAGGGTAATGTTTCGCCGTATTCTTGAACAATTTCAATAGGCAAATTGGTCTTATCAACTAAATCCTGAATAGCTTTAGCCCCAACTAACGAACTAGGGTCAGGTTCTAGGGCAGTGACGGAGCATCCAGCTTTAGCAAAGGCATAACTAACAATTCCTCTTCCTGCCCCAATGTCTAATACTTTGCCAGGAAGATGTTTTCGCAATAGATGCTTTATCGCGTTCCATTCCTCGCTATTACTAAACCGCTCAGCCGCTGATTCTAAGGGATCATCGTAATAACAATGATATACAAGTTCTTGTTGATCGGGCTGCTGCCGTAACCAACTTACGGCTTGTTCTAAGGTATAAGGAAATTGGCTATTCATATAAAGTCTCACTTCCACAGCTCTAAAGCAGCAACAGCCCTACTAGCAGCAGCATAGTCAGGGTCATAATCTTTCGTGCTTTCTGGATTAAAATATTTTGTATCATGGATATTGAAACCTTCAAATTTTTGGCAATATTGCTTATTGCTAAGTGTCCAACCACCTGATTCATAGCAGTAATAAGTTTCAATAAACTTATCGGGAGCAAAATTATCGATCAACAGGTTAATCATCTTAGCATCAAACTGTTGATACCAGCCAAAATCTGTGTATTTACCATAAGGTACAGTAATATAAACTTTTCCTCCCGGTTTGGTTACTCTCTTCAGTTCTGTTATAGCTTTCAAAAAATCAAATTTATTTTTTTCGACAAAGTCTGGATTGGATGAATAAATTGAGTTATCCATTCCCAAATGTTCAATAGTTGATATTGAAACAACATCATCAAAGAAATTTTCCTTAAATGGGAGGTCGCGGAGGTCGCAAAATGCATAAGAGATTCGTTTGTGCCAGTAACAATCCGCTTCAGGTTCTAAGGTTACAATTGTAATGTCCTTTTTTAAGAGATTTTGGTGTTGGAGGATATAGCTAAAATTAAGGGCTGAACCCGCATCAAGCAATTTACCCGGTTCTTGAGTAATACGTGAAATAAACCAAGGATATTCAACAACTCTATCATCCAAAAATTCACCATAGCCTTGAGGTAATGGCAAACAATTCTTAAAATCATCTATAAGATGATTGTCATTAAGTGATTGACTAATAAATTTCTCTTTAAATAGAGAATATCCTTCTGTCCAAGGTTTGCGGTTATTGTTTATATATAAATCTATTTGACGCTTTTGCTCTCGGATATAAAGCCAAGTACGCCATTTGTCATAGATTCGCATTATTAAAGATTGAGTATTCATAGAATATTTTTGGATGAGACTTTTAAAACTTAACCATATTAGTTAACTCGGTGTATATTTTTTTTATATTCACACTTACTAAATTAGGGTTTTTCATATTTCTAGGACAGAGGACAGAGTTGAATGTATAATTATCAGCCTCTGTGTCCCTAACGACCAATGGCGAATGTTTTATTTCCCAAATATTAGTGAGTGGCAATGTTGACAAGGGATTTTCACTATTAGAAGTATGTGTTCCATCGATCCCAAAACCGATATTAGATACAAGATTTGAATCAGGCAATATTGCTAGACCATTTTGACACCAGCAGGCATAAACCCACTGATAATCCCACGTATCTACAGCATCCTTAAATACTCGTTCAAAGATGTCTATCCAGTACTTTTGTTCATAGGAATCTTCGCACCAAGAAGAAAGTATTTCTAAAGTTTTATATGGTGACCAAGTTTTTATATGAACATCATAGTGTTTCCAGGCTCTACGCCAAGAAGCCCAGCCCCAAATATGGGGATATTTTGAGAAGTAGTAACTATATTCAGTTCGACTCTGACCAAATTGAAAATTATTCCCGCTAATATGCATAATCCGTTCATCATGTCGGTAATGCTCGATCAGAGTCTGACAAAAATAGAAAAAAGACGGTGCTGGCAAACAATCATCTTCTAAAATAATTGCTTCTTCAACCTGTGAGAAAACCCAATCTAATCCGCTAGAAACGCGATGTTTACATCCCAAATTTATTTCTGAAAAATTAGTTAAAACTTCACAATCCCAATCAACTCGCTCAATAACTGCCCTGGCTTGTCGGCACTTCTCTGCTTCTTCAGGGAAGCGAGGGCCATCCGCAACTACCAGCAACTTCTTCGGTTTAGCTTGAGCGATCGCATCAAAGACAATACTTGTTAAATCAGGGCGATTGAAGATGAGAAAAGCAACAGGTGTATTGAGCATAAGTCAACTTTTTGCTTTGAAAATTAGAGTACAAACAGACTTTGCATATAGCTGATAATCTTGCTTATCCATAAATATAGCTAACTTTGATTCATCGATTTCTTTTAAAGAGGATAAGTTCAGATCTTCGACTAAAACTAGTTTAGGTCTATATTTTCGCCAATCATTTGATTTTAAAACTTGGTAATCTAAACCTTCAACATCAATATTCAAAAAATCAATTTCTTGATTTCCAGGTAAATATTTATCTAATATTTCTGCTAATCTATAAGTCTGCAATTTTTCCTGAGCAATAATCTTATAATGCCTCAGCCCATCCCGCTCATGAGCCGTTTTTTCACAAAAACCATTTAAAGCAGGTTCATTAAATTTGTAATAAGTCAACGTTTGATTGTTATCAGAAATAGGAAATTCTAAATTAATATCCTCAGGTCTAAGTTTATGAAAATTTTCCATACTTCCTGGCATAGCATCAAGATTAATACCTCGCCACCCTTTTAAATAAAAGTAATAGGTATTAGAAAATCGCTGGGGATGATGTGCGCCTACATCCACATAAAAACCTTGGGTTTGTTCGGAAAAAAATCTTGCCAACATCATATCCTCACCTTCCTGGGAGTAGGAGAGATTATGATAAAGATATAGCTCTTTGGGATAAAGATAAAATTGCTCAGGAAAACAAGTTACTTGAAAGGCTACTTTTAATCTTCTTAACGCACCCCTAATGGTTGGCATGGATAGACTTATTTCCTATAAAATGAATTCAAGAGTTTACTCTGGGTTTGCCACTTGAACTAAACTACCAATCCCATATTCTGGCTGTAGTTCAGAGCGAGATTTTAGAGAAAAACTTCGATCTAAGAATATAGAAGTTGTCCAGGTGTAATAATTAATTGGGCCTAATCCCGTAAAGTCAACTTGAATTAAACCTGCCTCTCTTAAACAGGTTGTTGTCTTAGGAAACCAATCCGAGTTATCCAGTATGATTAACCCACCTGGGGCAAGGCATTGAACAGCTACCTCAGCACAGGATAGTCTGTGAACACCATCAATTACAATTACATCATACTTTCTATGCTCTTTAAAAATTGAATTAACATAATCCTTCTCCTCTTCAATTAGAAGTAGTTCTTGATTTGAATTCATTTCGCTTTTTAGGGATACATACCATTCCTTATCGCTTTCGATGCTAATTACACTTCTAGCTTTTTTAGCCCAAAACAAAGAACTATTTCCAGCCCCATACTCAAAAATATCCTTATCTTGATAATCTAGTTGATTTAAATATTCAAAAGCTGGATAAGTATACCAAGGAATTGGATCTCCTGCTTTACTCAAGGGCTTGTTTTCCTGAACAGATAGCAAGTGACCATATTCTATCTCAACAGTTTCTATTGTCCAGAGGAATCTATCAATTCCAATAGTTTTTATGTGATTCCATATTTTTTGAAATTTACGAGCATTATAAACTTCTTTCCATACTTTAGATTTCAGAGAAGTCGGAACAAGCTTTTTAATAATTTGAGGTGGCGAATATAGCATTTTGCTGATCTACTTTGATTAAGCTTGCTTAACTAACTATATTGAAAAATATTTTATAAAAGCGCTTGCAAATTTGGCTTAACTCCCCAACTGGCTTCAACCAGGCAAACCCCATGAGTGATTTGTGGCACCTCACCACACCCATAAAAATCTCCATCAAGGACGGTAAAATTGGCGGCATCTTCCATGAAATCTAAATAAAGTCCATCAAAACCCTGATTGGGCATCACACTATAGGTGATTTTGTAGGTGGATGGGGGTAAAGGCAAGCGTCTAATTTGGCATACAAAAGCTCCCTTTTCAGGGAGAATCCCAAAATCTTCCTGAGATAAACGATTATGTTGAAGAAAAACAGCTACATCTAACTGAGTTTTCACGATAAGACCAATCAGAATATTTGTGAGTTTAATAGGTGAATAATTCTCAAAATAAAAGTATATATTTAATTCTTGTCCACAAGTTACAGCATCGAGAAGATTTCCCTCTTTGTCTCTGATTTCAATCGCGACAACCCTAACTTCACCTGAACCTTGCCGATCAGTTCGTTCTTTTAGAGAACTCACACTTGTGGATAAATTCGTTAGGTACTGGGTTAAGCATTCGGTTTGGCTACCGATATACTGTAGCTTTCCTTGATGTAGGACAATACCGTGTTGACACAATTTTTCGACAGCTGCCATATTATGACTCACAAATAAAACGGTTCGCCCTTCTTTCCCCACATCTTCCATCTTCCCCAAGCACTTTTTCTGAAACGCTGCATCCCCTACCGCTAGCACCTCATCCACAATTAAAATCTCAGGTTCTAAATGAGCGGCTACTGCAAAGGCTAAACGCACATACATGCCAGAAGAATAACGCTTAACAGGCGTATCAAGAAACTTTTCAACTTCCGCAAAAGCGACAATCTCATCAAATTTCTTTTTGATTTCTACCTTACTCATCCCCAGAATGGCACCGTTAAGATAGATATTCTCTCTCCCCGTCAACTCTGGATGAAAGCCTGTTCCCACTTCTAAAAGACTGGCAACTCGCCCTTTAATCGAAATACGCCCAGTCGTCGGCTCCGTAATTCGGCTTAAAATTTTTAAGAGCGTGGATTTTCCTGCGCCGTTACGACCAATAATCCCAACGCGCTCGCCTTGCTGAATTTCAAACGACACATCCTTGAGTGCCCAAAACTCTTCAACGGTTGGGTCAACAATCTTTTCTTTTGAGGGCTTCCACAACTTATGCCCCAATGACTTGGCACCATTAGATATTACATCTCGAAGTGAGATGTAACCCTCTTGTCTCTGGTGACCAATGATGTACTTCTTACTCAGGCTTTCAACCCGAATCACCGTATCAGACATTACAGCAATCTCCAAGAAAGCCCACAGCCTTTAGGTGTGGAATTGCTGCATACTCCAAGAGTACACCAAATGAGTTTACAAGTGAAACGAGGGATTCGTCATCCTGATCTTCGGAGGAATTAGTGTAGCGATGCAAGTCAAGCGCACATCACAACCGATGAGGCGAGAGTATGCCCCATTTTAAATGACATCGGCGAATGTGCGTTCTACCTTACGAAAATACCAAATACCCGTCGCCAACAGCACAATAACGAATCCCACAGACAGCATAAATCCCGACCAATAAATCTGGGTTGTTTCCCCTATAATCGCCCAACGGAAGCCATCAATCACCCCCACCATGGGATTGAGCGAATAAATGAAGCGCCATTGTTGGGGCACAATACTACTACTAAAACCAACCGGCGAGATGTATAAGCCAAATTGCACAATAAACGTTACAATATAGCGAAAATCTCGATATTTGACATTCAGTGCTGCCAACCACAGCCCTCCACCCATCGAGGCTGCAAACGCAATAAGAATAAACAACGGTAGCGTCAAAATTCGCCAACTGGGTATGAAATTATACCACGCCATCAACGCCAGCATGATCATCCCAGAAATCAGAAAATCCACAAAGCTGACAATCACACTACTGGCAGGCACAATCAGACGGGGAAAGTAGACTTTAGCAATTAAGTTTGCATTGCCAATCAAGCTATTACTGCATTCACTCAGGGCATTGGCGAAAAACTGCCAGGGTAGCATTGCTGCAAACACCAGAATAGGGTATGGCACACCCTCAGAGGGTAATTTTGCCAATGTACCAAACACAATGGTGAACACAACCATCGTGAGAAAGGGTCGAATCAGCGCCCATGCCATACCAATCACCGTCTGCTTGTAACGCACCAAGATGTCCCGCCAAGCCAAGAAGTAAAACAATTCCCGATAGCGCCACAGGTCCTTCCAATACTGGCTTTCGGCGCGACCCGCCTCGATAATCAGTTCCTTCGTATGCATGGTAAAAGCCCCTACACTTAATTCAAGAAGTATCCAGTCTGAATGATGAAGCAGGACTCCCTAGTATGTGAACTCATCCCAGAGTCTGTCACGCCATAGGGTTTCATTTTCAGCTTTTATACTTCAGCCCTTTCAAGTTTATTTGTGAAGAGGAACCGATTGACCCGTAATCGGTTCTATGGGGCGAGAGGAAAATGATTCCATTGCCTCCCCAGCCGCTTCACACAACACCTGCGAGTACTGTTGGGCAATCAAATCAGGGGTAAAGTTGGACTGTAGATAGCGACGCCCTGCCTGACCCATCTGCTTGGTCAGTGGGCTATCGGCGGCTAAGCGACGAATAAAAGCGGCTAAACCTTCAGCATCGCCGTTACTGAACGCCTCTCCACAGCCAGACTCCTGAAGCATAGCTCGCAGATAGGAATGTGGTTCGCAAATAATGGCTAAGGGACGCCCTGCTGCCAAGGCGGCATAAAGCTTACTGGGGGCAACCAACCCTTCCATCCCAGGACTGACGCTGACCAAGGACAAGTCACAGGCGGTCAGAGAATAGGGCAGGTTTTGTTTATCTTGGTAGGGCAAGAACTGGCAATTGTGCAAGCCTAGCTGACTCGCTTCTGCCCGGAATCCTTCACGCTTCGCCCCATTGCCGATGAAGACAAACTGAATCGGCTGATCTTTTAAAAGTTTAGCGGCGGCCAGGATGGTTTCCATATCATGGCAGCGACCCATATTGCCCGAATAGAGAACCGTAAAGGTATCCACCAGATTGAAGGCTTTGGCAAACCAATTTTGATGTTTGGCGATTGGGACGATTTGATTGGGGTCAGCCCAATTATGAATTACGCTAATTTTATCCTTAATTTCTGGGCATTTGGCGACAACCCGGTCTTTCATCGTAGAGCTAAGAACGATGACTTTTTGTGCCCGTCGCCAAACGTGACGGTTGACGGTATCCCAAAGTCGGACGGCCCAATGTTCGTGAGAAACAACTTTGAGTTCGACGGCAACATCCGGATATAGATCGTAAAGCAGGCAAACATAGGGTAAACCAAAAGTCTTGTGAACTAGGTACCCTAGAAGGGGTAAGAAGGGAGGAGCGGTGGTCAGGAGTAATACATCGCCACGACTACGGGTTCGGAGTAAATGAACTCCCGAACGCAGGCAAAAAAGGAGCCCATTCAGGGCTTTACCACGAATGCGCTTTGACCAAATTCGAGTCATCCGCGATCGCTTAATTTTCACCTGCTCTAAGTGTTCGATCGCTGGAGCGGACTCTTTGTTATATGCATAACCCGGCTGTCCTGTAAATATGTCAACGGGTAGACCCTGACGCCCCAACTGAAGTGCTAGTTCTTCGATTAGCTGCCCCGTTGCAGCGTAATCAGGCGGAAAAAACTGCGTAATGATTGACAGTTTGATCCGTCTGTTGTTTCGTACCAAAGTATTTCCTTTACTCATTTCGCCTCGCTACTGAGTCGGGTGGGCTTATGAACTATCTTTCCCTTTTTCTGTTGATTTGCGATCAAGCTTCAACAAGCAGTGGGAATTGCAGGTTAAATTCTGAGAATAACGCTTCTCAAGGTCTTGGGGCTGGTTTTATCCAAACTATCTCTACTCAGTTTTGATCTGTTTTCCGGAATAGATTGGTTTAAAAGTAATTACAAATGAATCGAGTCTAACTTGTCATTCGTCAATTGGACGTAAAGCTTACCTCCTATGTTGCCTGGTTTGCTTACTCTTTATAAAAGCGATTAAAAGTTTTATTTACCAAGACCAAGTTGTTTATCCTGACGGACGGGTTAAGAGCTGTATCAGTAATTGGTAAGACTTGATCGCTCGGTCTATCCTCAGCTCAGTTTTTCTGAATTTGAGGAGAATAAAGGTTACTTTTCTCACGCCAACTGTAGCGTTTTTGAATTATGGGTCTAGATGGAGAGTATCAACCGTTGCTGCCCAATGACAACGGTAAGCAGCTATCTCACTTGTCTCCACTCTACACAGCGGAGTTGTCTGAGCTTGACCAAGACAAACTCGATCTGGGTAAGGTTTTGGCGATCGCCCGTCGGCGATTAATTATTATTGCCGGTGTGGCGATCGCCGTTGGCTCTGGGGTGGCTGCCAAGGTCATGAAACAGGTTCCCAGATATGAGGGCAAATTTCAACTGCTGGTCGGTTCAGTTTCGGGTGCAGATAAGGTTGATGAACTAACTCAAGCCCTCAGCAAAAACACCAATATCCCCATGGAGAGTCCAGACTACGAGACCCAGATTCAGGTCTTGTGGAGTCCTCAGGTGATGTCTCCGATTGTCAAGCAAATTCAAAAGCGATATCCGGACATTAACTACGACATGCTGCGGGGTCAGTTGGGGATTTCCCGACTGGCAGAGACTAAAATTTTAGAAGTTCGCTATCAGGATTCAGACCCGGAAAAAATTCAGTTCATCTTAGAGCAAGTCGCCCAAGGCTACATCAAGTACTCGGAGACAGAACAGCGAACCAGCCTCAGTCAAGGTCTGAAGTTTGTCAATGGACAGACAGAGCAGCTCAAAAAACGAGTGAATGAGCTTCAGCAGGATATCCAGAAATTGCGGCAGAATTACAAAATTGTCGATCCAGAAACTCAAGGTCAACTGTTGACCAATCGTGTCGGCGATATTACCAGACAACGACAAGAGACCGAAAGCCAGCTAGGTGAAGCACAAAAGCTCTACGTCGAGCTAGAAACTCAGTTATCGGAGTTAGGGGTAACACCAGAGCAAGCGATCGTTTCGTCAGCACTCTCGGAAGCCCCTCGCTACCAACAGTTACTTAACCAGCTTGCTGAAGTTAAGAGTAAGATTGCCAAAGAGTCAGCGCGGCTACAAGACGACAACCCGATCATGCAGAGGCTGCGCGACGAAGAACGCAGATTAGAACCCTTGGTAGAGCAGGAAGCGTTAACGGTTGTGGGCAATGGAGCTTCTGGCGTCCCCGACAATCCTGAATCCCTGGCTTCCCCCAGTTCAATTCGCCAGGATTTGACGAAAAAGCTGGTTGATACCAAGAACCAATTGCAGGTTCTTCAAGTTCGCCGCCAAGAAATTGCTAACGCTGAACGTCGGCTCAGTCAGCAACTCACCGATCTACCCGTTGTCGCTCGTTTCTACACCGATTTACAGCGGCAGCTCAGTGTTGCAACAGAAAGCTTGAGCCGCTTTCTCGCCGTTCAGGAGAAGCTGCAAATTGAGGACTCTCAAAAGACTCCGGCTTGGCAGAAGATATCCGAGCCACAAAAGCCCCAAGCCCCCATCTCACCTAACGTCCCGCGTGGTTTGGTTCTCGCTGGCATTGCCGGGTTACTAGCTGGAGCCGGTGCCGGATTTTTAGCGGAAAAGCTAGACAAGGTTTTCCACTCACCGGATGAACTCAAAGATAGCACCGGTTTACCCATCTTGGGCACGATTCCATTTACCAAAGATCTGAAGAAACGTGCTACAGCGCCCTCTGTCAATGTGATGCCAGATGCCGAGCGTCAAACGATTAGATTTGGAGGTTCATCTTATGGGTATAATTCTTCTCCCTTTTTAGAGTCGTTTCGCACTCTCCACACCAACCTGCAATTTATCAGTCCGGATCAACCGATTCGTTCGTTGGTGATTAGTTCCTCAACACCCGCAGATGGCAAATCCACTGTTACCACATTCCTGGCTCAAGCCGCAGCAGCGATGGGATTACGGGTGTTGCTGGTGGATGCGGATTTGCGGCGTCCTCGCATCCATGAAACGACGGATTTGCCTAATGTCTGGGGACTCAGCAATGTGATTTCCAGCGAAATCCATGTGGATGATGTGATCCAGCGATGCTCCTTTGGAGCCGATTCCCTAACACCCACAGATGATAATTTGTTTGTGCTGACAGCCGGTCAAATTCCTCCCGATCCGACTCGACTTCTGGCTTCTAAAAAGATGCGGCATTTAGTTGAGCGCTTCCAAGAGCAATTTGACTTAGTCCTTTTTGATACACCCCCTCTGCTGGGTTTAGCGGATGCGAGAATTCTCGCGGCTCATACCGATGGGATTGCCTTGGTGGTGGGACTGGGAAAAACGGATCGTGCGGTGTTGACCGAAGTGTTGTATGGATTGAGAACCTCTCGCGCTCGTGTCCTGGGATTGATTGCCAATGGTGTTAAAAACTACACGACGAGTACCTATGACCAATATCTGCGATATTACACCCAAGATCCCCAGAGGCAAAAGCTGAGTCGGCGTTGAGTTTTGGCGGCGGCACACAGTTAAACTACCGTGCAACCGGGAAGCGCTTTCCTTGCCCGATCGCCTCATAAACAGAGGTAAGGTTAAGAGCGATCGCACTCCAAGAATAACGACGACTCACCAATCGTTTGCCATTTTCACCCAGTTCAGTACGACGGTTTGGCGAGATGAGTAACTCTTGTATTGCCCTCACCAAGGTATCCAACTCTCCTTTAACCACTAATCCCGCATTGGCTTCGGCAATATCTGGAGCAATTTGAACATCGGGAGTCACAATCACGGGCACTCCTGCCGCCATGGCTTCAGCTACAGCAATACCAAAGTTTTCCGAAAACGAAGGTAAAACAAAAATATCCGAACCTTGTAGCAACAAATCTTTATCGGCACCCGTAACAAAACCCGGTATCGTTGTCCGCCTAGCTAAACCCAGAGATGAGACTAAATGAGTGAGGTAGGCAAGATAGTCCGATTCTCCTGAACCCGCCAAAATTAGATGAAAATCGTAGTTGAGGCTGGTGAGTTTCGAGAGTGCTTGTAACAACAAATCAGGGCGTTTCTTGGGGTGGAGGCGAGACAGAAACAGAACTATCGGGGTTCCCGGTTTAATGTTATACCTCTCGCGGATGCTTTGCTTAGACTGAAATTGGTAAGTCGGCAGATTGACCCCGTAAGGAACCACAAAGGTAGGAGCCTGTACTCCAAAATTGCGAACATCCCGTGATTCTTCTGGCGTTGCACAGTGGATGGCTACAGCTTGGTTGAGGTTATGGCGTTCGATGGGGGAATAGACTTGCTTTTTAAGGCGTCTATGATTGAGTGCCCAAGGAGTCAACATGCCATAAGGCGTTGCGATGTAAGGAATTTTGTGGAATCTCGCCAGTGCAGCAGCACAAGTGGGAGCGTAGGAAAAGAGGTAGTGAGTATGAACTAAGTCATATTCTGTCAAATGTTCCCCTAACCAGCCCGTTAAAGCCGTAGAGAAAATAAATTCCTTCATCGGAAGGAAAATTCGGGGCAAAAACCATACGGGAACATGCTCATATTGAACTCGTTGATATAACGGCACATCTAACACCTCAGACCCGTTATCATTGGTTGTTACAATTTCCGTATCACACCCTTTCTCCCGTAAAGCTCTGACGATCTCCAGCAGGATTTGAGTGGGGCCTCCTTTTACCTTTGCTAGGGAAGGAATGACGTGGAGTAATTTCATTTTTAGCATTCTTTATTAAGTCATATAAGCTTTGATTAAAGCGTTCCCTAGAGAAAAAATCAATAACTTTGTGTCGTAATTATTCTTTTGGATAGATGAAGTAATTTGGCTCAGCTCCTTAGAAAAGGACTAACGCTCCTAGTTCTTGTTAAGGCAAACAGGCCGGTAAATTTTGAGCCGTACACAGTCGCTCAAAGAGCAAATCTGCGATCGCTTGATGACCGGAAACCGTTAGGTGTATTCCATCGGGTTGATAAAAGGTTTCTACTGTCTTTTTCGGCAGAGTTGACCAAGCTTGGTGAGCGTCGATGACGCTGACTTGTAAAGAATTGAGCAACTCAAGAAATTCTGGCTTGTACGTTGGCACATTGAAACTTGGAAGCAGATTGTTCAGATTAGGCGTAAACAGGACAAAAATAGGACGTTGTTGAGTACGAACCCAAGTGACAAGCGCGTTCAAGTTTTGTAGATTCTGCTGAAATTGCTGATCCAGTTCTTGGACGGAAGGCCGCGAAACGTTAGCTGGGGGAGAACCTAAGCGCAAAAGATTGGCTAATCTAGGCCATGCGTAGCGAGTCAGAGCCTCCTGAATTGCCAAAAGTGGGGGTCGATCTGGGTAGGATGGATCGTGTCCGACGCGAGCGCTAGTACTGGTGGGTTGCACTAGGTCGTCAGTACCAATTTGTGAGATCACCGCCTCACTCTCAAATGTGCCAAACTTGCGGAGATAGGCTAACTGGTTACCAATTGCCCAAGACCCTGCTGAAGCATTGATTACTTCTACTGGTTGTTTTTTGGCAGCTAATCGCGCCTCAAAAAGTGCTGAAATGGTTTGCGTTTGATCGGTGAGGGTGCCACCGTTGATAATGGAGTCACCTGTGAGCAAAATCCTCAAAGTGCCTTGAGGCTTAGGGGTAGTAACGGGTTGAGAGCGTTGAGAGTACTCGTTGTACTTAATGGTTTTGCCAAAGCGGAATACGGTTTGATTGGGTCGATAGCGGTAGCCTATATCCGCATCCGCTTGAAATAACACCGGGCTACCTAATCCCAACGCCAGCCGTAAGATCAACTCAATGACAAGTAAGGCGGCAACTGTACACCCCGGTATCCAGTATTTGGCAGGAAATTTCATGGTAGAAGGATGAAAAGTTTCTTAGCTCATGGATTGGAATAAGATTCAAGAATTTTAGAGTTTTTAATTAAATCACCTAAGGTTTTCTGAAAGCACTCAAATGAAAATTTTTCAATAACTTTTTGTCGTAATAATTCGGGTTCATAAATTAGAGAGTTTGGATAAGTGCCTTGCAAAATTTGAAGGATTGTTTTTGCGATCGCCTCCACATCATCCGGGTTAACTAAGGCTCCCAGTTCCCCCTGACATAAGGCATCAATTGCTCCATCTTGATTCCCCCCTAAGGTAGGTTTTCCACAAGCTAAGGCTTCCAGATAGACAATTCCAAATCCTTCCCCCTTACTCGGCATCACAAAAACATCACAGAGATTGTAATGGTCGCACAGTTCGCGATCGGGGACAAATCCCGCCAATGTGACACAATCTTTTAAATTTAGCTGATTAATGACCTGTTCAATCCGGGGGCGGTCATCTCCTTCACCCACTAAAATGTAGTGGATGTTGGGAATAGATGAGCGAATTTCTGGTAAAGCGTGGAGGATTTGGTCATAGCCTTTGTAGCGATCGGAACTCGATAAACGACCAACCGTTAAGAGAATGGGTTGTTTAGGTTCTAAGCCATAACGTTGGAGTAAATAATCTGGTTTGGGACTAATTTTAAAACGTTTGGCATCAAAGGTAACGGGTAAGAGGCTGATTTTATCAAGGGAAAGATTTTGTTCATCAATTAAGCGATCGCGGGTATAGGTACCGATCGAGATGACCTTGCCTGCTGAATGGAGGGCTTTAATTTTTCCTGGATCTCGAACCTCCCAAGCATCTGTACCATAGACAATAATCCAATAAGGAATTCTTGTCAGTTTATGAATCCAGAATGCGACAGGTGAAAAATTAATATGACCACATAATATTAAGTTTGGTTTTTTTTTCAAGACTCCGGAAATGAGGGTGAGCGAAAAATAGGGTGTTTGTAAAAATCGGGGCAGGTTTCCACTAAAGATAAATGAGAGATGTGGGGAAGGCCATTTATCTTGAGAAGAGCATCTGTCAAGTTTGTCAAAGATGGACAATTTTAAACTAGGGAATTCATTGATTAACCCTTTTATAACATCCTGTAAATAGACTTGAATTCCTCCCTTAAACTCAAATAGATTAGGAACCCACAGGTGAAAAGACATGACAGTTTTAGTCTTTTGCATAAGTTCTGTTATATAGATGTTTTAGACCTTGATGAACTAAGCCTAACTGTGGTTTAAAATCTGCAACATCTGACTGGCTAATTTCTGACGATATCGCTCCCACGTTAGCTGTTCAGCTTGGCGACGAGCAGCACGACCCATTTCGGCTAATTCTAAGGGATGTTGATAGCACCACTCTAGTTTTTCTTTTAACATTTCTGTATCGCGAATTGGTACAATAAAGCCTTCTATGCCATCGGTAATAATATCAGAACCGCCAGCATTTGGCGTGGTAATTAGCGGAATTCCACAAGCTAATGCCTCTAATTGCACTAAGGCAAGTCCTTCAACCAGAGAAGGGAGTACTAAAACATTGGCTGAGCTATAGTACTGATTTAATGAGGCATGAGGTACGGATGAAATATAACGGATTTGCTCGGTGTATCGCTCTAACCAGCCTTCCGGAAAATCATTGATTCCTACCAATAAAAGCTCAGATTGAGAAAAATTTAATTCCTGCCAAGCTTGTAATAAATAGTGAACACCTTTACGAGGCTCTACACGACCGACAAATAACACTCGAAAAAATTTATCATTTTTAGGTTGTGGTTGGAAATAATCAATTGGTGCACCGAAAGTAATTACACTTATCTTGTCTTTATTTACGCCTGCCTCAAGTAAGGAATTCTGAACAAAGGAAGAGGGGGCAAAAATGTGGTCGGCTAATTGAATTTCCTCCTCTTTTCGCTCAAGTTTCCACGTCGGTTCTTGAGTTACTTGCAACGCTGAAGCTAAGTTGGGAAATCGTTCAGCTTCTTGTGCCAATAGAGCGTGACTTGTGCGATAAAAGGCGATGGGTAGATCGTATAAGCACAGGATACCTTGCTGTTTTGCCATCTGGAATATCGTAGCCGCACTATCTTCGTAAGCATAGACGGCATCCAACTCTTGGAGATGATGTTCGGCGACGTGACGA
The DNA here is from genome assembly GCA_039962225.1 of Microcoleus sp. AS-A8. NCBI lineage: Bacteria > Bacillati > Cyanobacteriota > Cyanophyceae > Oscillatoriales > Microcoleaceae > Microcoleus > Microcoleus sp. AS-A8. The sequence continues at coordinate 325,642 of JAMPKV010000005.1, read as the reverse complement.
TCCAGTGAGAGATAGATGTGATCGACGAGTTCTTGATAGCTGAAACCCAAGCGGCGATATAAACCTGTTTTCACAAGGATAAGCCGTATGACTTCCTGCCAGGGATGCGTCCGCATCAGTGTACCTGGGGGGGGAACCCAAGTTCTGCGTCCTAATTCCTGCGTGACACGGTCTTTAATTTTCTTGGGTAGTAGAGTTAAGTAAGGTGAAAAAGAGCCTTCAGGATTATAGGCAATGGTCGTAATAATTTCCTTGAGTAATCCAATTTCTGATAAAGCGATCGCACAATTTCGGGAGTTAGGATTACCTGTAGGATGAATTAGGGAAATACGAGGATAGGACATGTTCCTGCCAAAATTGTTGTTCTCTTTGCCAGTTTTCTATTTGTTCCAATCGAGGTAGCAAAAAGATAAAGCTGCTGAGAAACCAATAGTAAACGGCGTAGGTATGGTGAAATACCAGGAACCCATTGATTTGGATGAGCTGGAGTAAGAAAGCCACGAGTGCTAATTCGCGCAAGAATCGTGTTTTTAAGCTCAAAAAGGTACGTAGAAGCATAATTAGAATACTTACCCTCAAACCATACCAAAAAAGAAAGCCGAGGGGGCCTAACTCTAAAGCAATTCTGCCCATTTCTGGTTCAAAATAAGTTGGAATAACTTCACCCGGTGGTAAATTCAAGATTAGGCGAATTGTGGGGGCAGCTTGATGGGTTGCGCCAGTGCCAAAGCCATCCAGTTCTTTATATTTGATAAAGTCAATAGGCTCCGTGAAACTGAGTAAAATTCGTCCAGATACATCTTTATTAGATGTTGTACGCAGCCAAAAAGCTTCGATTGCCGGACTAAACCAGATAAAGCCAGCAATTGCAACAATTATAGTAGGCACAATTAACTTTTTGAGCAGACGCACTGCGCTGGAAGGTCGAGTCAATCCTTTCGCACAGAAATAACCTATTAAAAATAAAACTTCAGCTAAAATTGTGGTACGAGAACCAGTCATGAAGGAATTAATGCTCACTAAAAATAGGGCTATAACACCGATAATTTGCCATTTTAGCGACTGTTTGACTGAAAGCAGGGCTATCAGTAAGGCAAAGCAGACTATCAGATAGACAGCGTAGTTATTAATATAGGAAAAGGTGCCCGTGATGCGGACTGCTGATGTTGCTCCGAATGTAGCTTTTCCGACTGCTGCTTCGTCAGCATAAGCATTAATAAAACTGTCATAAGGGCTAAAGAACTGAACAATACCGATGAGGCCACAAGGTATAGTTAGCAGGAGGTGCGATCGCAAAAATTTGAAAAGTTCATCTTCTGACTCAAACAAATATGGAATCATCCAAATCAAGGGGATGTATACCAGATAGCCTCTGAGTCCAAAAATGCCAACTAACGGCGACCCTAAGCTAGGATTAAACGCCTGGAAAATGCACCAGCCCATAGCAATAAATATCAAAACATTAACAATTTGTCTTCCTCCTTTTTTGGGTAACTTGTCTTTAGGAACTGAGAAGGCATAAAAATTCAAATATGCACCGATCAATACCACATCTTTGAGAAAATAAATCATCTCACTAGCCTGAGGCAGTACCCACTTTCGCAGTGCGCCCTCAAAAACTAGAAGAATAAAGACAGCTTTTACGGAACGACGCCACTTCAAAGCTGAAAGATAAAAGATAACGACACAAGCGAATAGAGCAATTACCAGCTTCACTCAATGAACCTTTAGAGATTTTATAGATTAATTAATTGATTCAGCAATTGTCAAAAGTGAGGGGTAGTTCTTTTTTAGATTACTGAGCCGATAGGCAATTTTGACGGCTTGATGCTGAGAAACTATGGAGCCAAGCGTTTTCAACAGAAAAGGGCCATAAATAAGATCTTGGTGAACAGGACGCCAGCCGCAGTAAACTAGAAGATTAGTGATAGTTTGAAATGTCCAGCATTGAAAATGTTGATTAGAATCTGGCTTTAAACTCGGTTTTAAATCGACTTCTACGGGAAGGATAAGAATTAATTGACCTCCCGGTTTGAGGTAGCGATGAAAATTTTTCAAATCTTCTGCTGGTGTTGGTGAATGTTCCAGTGAGTGAGAAGAAAGTAAAAAATCAAAATAGTTTTTAGGAATACTTTCTACACGGTTTAAAGCCTTTTTTCCATTTTGGTTCAAAAAATTAACAGCATAGTCTGAATAATCAAAAAATGTAACATTTTTTAGAGCGGCTGAAACCTGTCCTAAACCACAGCCAAAATCTAAAACCGATGAATCAGAATCGAGTTTGTTTTGCTCAAAAATTATGTTTTTCCAATATAAAGAAAGAATTTCATAATATTTTTTATCTGCAAATATTTGTGCATAATGACTACTATAATAATCTTGGTTATACAAGTCTAAGTTCCTCATTTGATTAATTCATGGGTTTAATAAATTAACAAAATATTGAAATCGATCATTGATGTTTCTCTAAACTTCCCTCCCTTAAACTTACTTAGCGATGATTTAATAAAGACTTATATATATTTATATATTTTTCCGTCAGATGTAATTCATCAAATTTTTCAACTTGAAAAGAAGAATTTTCTAGTTGTTGTTTAGCCAATGACTCATCAGTGAGAAGTTTTATCATACATTCATAAAGCGATTCGTAGTCTCCATTCTTAAATTTCAAACCAGCGTTACCTACACATTCTGCATGGCCTCCAAACTCAGATACAATAATATTTTTACCAGCCGCCAATAATTCTAAGGCTACTCCTCCCATCGGTTCTTCCCAAACTGAGGGAACAACAGCAATCTTGCTTTGAGCAATAATTTCTATTAAGTCTTTACCATATTGAGAACCTAAGAAAAATACATGCTCGGTAAGTTGTAGTTCTGATACCAGCTTTCCCAAGTCTGATCTTATATTCCCTTCGCCTACAATAGCCAGTTTTTTTCCTCGGCCATTAGGAGAAAAAAGTAGTAAATGAAATGCCTTAATTAAATCGGGGACACCCTTCTCACTAACTAAGCGACCCACATAGATATAATCATATTTTTTAGATACTCCGTTTTTTGATAATTTGAATTGATTGAGGGGATAGGGAGTGTAGGATACGATTTGATTTTTTAAAGGTTGTCGTTTAGCCACCCACTCTGTAGCCGCAATATTCAAATCTACCTGAGCAGCAACATAACGCCTAATTCCTAACTTAATAGACTCACGTAAAAAGTGAATTAAACCTTTTTTTTGAAAGTGGTAAATTAAGGAAGGTATGGGAGTGAGGGGAGCTGGTTCACCATCTACCCAACCCAAACCATCAACACAGGAAACTTGATAGCCATTGTGTGTCCAAATGAAAGGTTTATTATTCAATTTGGCAAAAGGAAACAGGGCAATACTTGCACCATTGGAATGTACTAAGTCACATTGACGTGTCAGATCAAATCGCTCTCTCAGTTTTGGCTGTCTAACCACTCTATAACTCCGGTTATCTTCTTGCTCAGAAGGCGTTTCTGTGACAACGATGCATTCCTGTCCTAACCGAACAATATTTTCAGCGAGTGTAGCCGTGATAGTCTCAACGCCACCCAAAGAAGGCCAAAATACAGAAGAGTAGAGCAAAATTTTCATCCGATTCTTGGGCTATTCTTAGTCTGCAATTAACTTGACGACGCTATCCCAGCAAATTATCTAACTACGATGTAATATTTCCAGAGTTCAGCTTTGGTTTTTGAAAGTAATAAGCTTCTTTGTCAATCTGTACCAGATGCACGGGATGGTTCAACTGACTGATAAATTCATCAGTGGCTAACCGACTCCCTTGAAAATAACCATAATCGTTTAACAGTACATAACCCCCAGGTTGAACGGATTCATAAAATTTCTCTAAAGACAGTTTGACGGGATTATAGAAATCACAATCAATGTGTAATAATGCAATTTTCACTCGTTCTGCTAGAGGAAATGTATCCTCGAATAACCCAACGACAATCGTATATTGTTCCTCTGGAACCTTTAGCCGATGCATAATTCGGCGAGTTTGCTTCTCAGAGCCAATATAAGAACCTGTAAGCGAACGCGAAGAATCATCATCCTTTTCCATGGTTTCTGGCATCCCTGCAAACGAGTCATAGAGCCATAGCTTGCGGCTAAATTTAGAACGCTTTGCTTCGTAACCTAATACACCTGCACTCCCTCCCCGGTAAACACCACACTCGACAAAATCGCCAGGAATTTCTTCCCGTTCTAATCGCTGCGCTAGTTCTTGTAAGAAGAAAAGATTGATATAAGAAAGAAGAGAATGGGGACGTACTGTTCTAAACGGTTCGGGTAAGCCAAAGTACCGAAGATCGTATGCCACTTCTAGCAGGGGCTGAGGTGATATTTTTTGCAGTTTAGTTTTGGCAGACTGTCTTAACATGAAGATACTGATGCACTGAGTGAAACGTTAGAGTGATAGCAATTCTCATTGCTTTAGACCGCTACGTACTTAAACACGCGACCTTGGTTCGGCGCATCTTTTTCTCCCATAAAACTTCCGATTCATACAGTAGTCGAGCTGCTGGTTGCTACCTTGTTCATAGTCTCCGCCAACGTAAGCTTTGTAACCACACTGCTTGACGCCCTCCTCACCGTGTTTCATGGTGGGTTCGTAATTGCGGATGTAATAGTCTACCAACTTCTTCATGGATTGAAACATCGCAACTAGCTCCTTTGAATTCAACTAATCTTACTAATACCCACTCCCTAATTGTTTGCTAGCAGTGCCGCAAAAGTTTGAGCTTGTAGTGATAGGTTATGGGTTTGATACCAAGCGTGAGCCTGATCGGCAATCGCCTGCAATGATTCTAATGATTTTATGCCGTCTGTCTTGTGATGCGGAGTCCAAAAGTGTTTTCCCTCAATGATTCCATCAACCGGAAAAGGACTGCCTACATGGCTAACAGGAAGTAAACCGTGAGCGCAGTAGGCAGCATATATCGTTGATTTTGCCAGAAACTCAGGGGTGTAGTTGAAGAAAGCGGCGAGAGACTTTAACAAGAAACCACTGATTTCGGCAGCCGATCGCTCTCCCAGTTCCACTACAGGTACGCCGTTCATAGAAGATAAATTTAAACCCGTTCTTGCACCGATATCCCAGATTTCTTCAATCCCTAGTAACTCGCACGTTAGCTGCAACTCTGCCCAAGATTCGCGATACACTCGTCCTCGATTGCTGGGACTGCCAAAGACGACAATACGTTTTTCACGCTGAGTTAAGGAAGACACGCGATCAGGTTCTCCGATGTTGGAGAACACGGGTAGGGTAGGAATTTGGGTATGTTTGCCGGAACTTAGGTCATAGAGTGATTTAGCATAGTTTTGTCGGCTGGTGAGAATGCGATCGCTCAGCCTCGACAAACGAATCGCCAAATTCTTTTGCAGGGGTGATAGCCAAAAAGAACTCGTCCATGGTGGCCCAAAGGCATAGAGTTCATGGAACATGGTAACCAGAAACCGATTGACACCTGTAGTTCGCCAACGCTGTAAGCCATCGATTAACCATACGGGACAACCGCGTTTCGCATAGCCATAACCTACATAATGCAGTAACACTGAGGCGGGTGAATAATCTATATCGTTTAGGGATGATAACACAGCGGCTCCAGAACGCCTCGGTAGGGCGCTAATGGGAAACCCCTCAATTTCCCTTTCTCCCTCCCAATTTGGATCACTGACGACAAAATGCGTTTCTTGGTTAAATTCTCGACGCAGTTGACGAGCAAGATTTAAAGCATAATCCCCCAAACCATCAATGGCTGGGGGAAGCGTTGGTACAACTTGGATAATTTCCATCAAATCACTAGGTCTGGAGGAACTTTATCTGTAGGGTGTATCGAGACACATCATAACTAAGCTTTCCCCCATTTAACTTGCCATTTGAGCACTCGCCGTTTTTTGTGAAATAGGCAGGATGCCTTGCAAGCTATCCAAGTTCCATCTACAACCGCTGACGGTTAGAAGTGTCACCGAGGTCGTAAAACGGTTATACGAGGTTCACATTTCCGTCATATTTACTGATTATCCTGATAGTTGAGCAGAATTGAATTAATGGATCTGCTCCTCACACCACAGACAAAGTAGGCTCTCTTGTTGAGGTAGAAGGCAAGAGAGCTTTTTTCTTTTCTTTCTTTTCTTTTTTTTCGCCGCCTTAATTATAAGATCGTTCCAATTTCCTTTAAATGGACACGGGTAAAGGGTTCAGACGCACCCAGTGTATACTGTTCAATTAAGCCTTCGCGTCGGATGGAGACACTATCTCCTTCTTTAATCACCACAATGGAGTGGTCAAAAATATCTCGTGTCAGTATCATTTCCGTCTCCGTGGGATTATCCAGCACAACCATATTACTGCCGTGATAAAACATACCATCCCGTTCCAAAATGTCTTCCCCATACTCGGCAATTAATAGGTCAAGCTTGGGATTACGCACCAGGTTTTGCACGTTGGTATTATAATCCCGATGCAGGATTTTTTCGGAACGATTGACAAAGACGGCATCGCGACATACAGCGCCAATTGTCCAGTCTGGGTGTTGCAGAAGAATATGGTCAATCGTTTCTTGCAGGTCTTGAACGGAAATCCGGTTAAAGGTGATAATCGGAATCCTGGCAGCAGTACCCGACTCAAAGAAGGTGTCAAGGATATGTGAGGGCACATCCACGCTTTCACCCACAGCCGGTCTAAGATGCATCGAAATGCCTGGAGCTGCATTGATTTCAATAATGCCAAAGTTGCCAGATTTCCAGGATTTTGCCAAACTTTGGGCAATCACATCAATGCCTAGACAAGTCAGCTTAAAGTGCTGTGCGATGTCTTGCGCCAGGATAATATTGTCAGGGTGAACCGTGCGTGTGGCATCAATACTCAAGCCTCCCGCTGACAGATTCGCGACTTTACGAAGATAGACGGTGCGGTCTTTTTCAACCACGCTATTCGTTGATAAGCCTTGCTCATGCAGATACCGTTCCATCGACTCATCCGACTGAATCTTACCCAGAGGTGAGGTGGCGGAGTCTGTCCGTTCGGGCTTGCGGTTTTCTCGCTCAATTAACTGTGCGATCGTTGACTGGCCATCACCCACGACTGAGGCGGGACGGCGTTCTGTCGCGGCGACAAATCTACCATTAACACAAAGTACGCGAAAATCAACCCCAGAGATACTTTTCTCAACAATGATCTCGATCGCTTGGTTCTCAGGAATGGCATCGACAGCCCGATCAAAGGCAAATTCGAGTTCTTCGGCGTTTTGCACCTCGGCTGTCACGCCAATTCCTTTATGACCGGCTACAGGTTTGACGGCGACAGGATAACCAATCTTTTCGGCTACCTTCAAAGCTTCCTTACAGGAGACAACAACATCCCCTTTCGGTACAGGAAAGCCGAGATTGCTCAGAAATGCCTTACAGTCATCCTTACGGGTGGTAAAGTCTGAGTCTAGATGGCTATCACAGTCAAAGGTCGTTGCGCTACCGCGAACTTGATTTTTCCCATAGCCATATTGCATGAGTCCTTCATCCCACAGATAAAAGGCAGGAATCCCCTGATCCCCGGCGGTACGGAGCAAGGCGTAGACAGTCGGGCCACCGTAGACAGACCGCCGGAACATATCCTGAAGCGCTTTGATCTGTTCCTCAAATAAAAACTCTTCACCTTGAGTGATGGCTTCAAACCAGTCCCAAACGGCGTAAACGATGCCTCGCTGAGTACGGGCATGAACGGTTTGGACGCTAATCCTGACGTAATCCTTATAGGGTTTGAGATTCCAGCGCTCCAGGTGCAGCCCCATGTCGAGTTTTCCCGCTTCCGATACCGTTCGCGCGAACAGCTCTGCGAAGGAGTCGGCGGTTTTGTGCCCCACCTCTGGGAAGCGATCGCTAATAATGGCAACATAGTCCTCAATCGGTCGAGGCGCTAAATGCCCAGTCAAGGCAAAATCAAAGACTAGCGCCGCTGTCTCTAAGTAGGGATTGGGTCCGATGTAATGCTGGATGTTGAAAATATCGAAACCATCGGTCTTTCTAGCATTGATCCGAAGAGTATCCGCGTTTATCTCTAAAATCATTAATGATCTCCCTATCTCTAAATCTCTAAATATTCAAGAATCTATAGACTGACTCGTACTGACAAGAAACTTGTAATCGTGAGGTCGTGTTGAGCCTTGAGGGCGACGACTCAGTCCATGGATTGAACTTAAAGGTTGGTTTTCTTAGCCGCTTTTTACCTGAATCTTGCTCCCAATTGAACTTATCTTAATGACCGCTCTCTTTTCCTCTACCGCAGGATATCTAGAGATTCAATCCTGAGGGTCTTTTGTTAAGAGAAAATAAAAAATGTGTTGCAGGTGACAGACAAGGAGAAAATAGTACCAAGGACTGCAACTCAAAACCAGGCGTTACAGGATCGGCGCTTTCACAAGGCGCATAAATGTATGCCTGTTCAACTTCACTAACCCTCAAGGGCTGGGCTAGCACTTTGTATTTATTTGACGAGGCTTCTCAAAGGTAATTATTCCTACGCAAAGAGTGCAAATGCGACCAACCAAGGCGATGCGGTGATCGCCCTAGCCTTCCAGTTCGGCTCAAAGAGCTTATAGCTGAAGCGATAGTGCGTTTTGCGCGACGGCTTAAGGGTTCGGGCTGAGCTATCAAGTGGCGTTACGAGGGTTTAGTGGAATTACACCCAAAATTCACTCCTCTCACTCACGCTCTACTCACTCAAAAGAGGAGGTATCTTTGTTGCTCAATCCTGGGAAAGACGGATTTTGTATCAAAGGATACAACTTTTGAGGGAGGTTAGAGAAACCCACGCGATCGAATAAATAGAAGAAAGCCTTAGGAGGCAGTAGAGATGAATAGCACAAAAACTTCTCTGAGAGATGAAGTCCGAGAACTTGCTGAACAAGCGTTTCACCTCAAACTAATTTCTGGCTATGGCGATGGTCAATATAGCGACGAGTACCAGATTGTTGCCAACGGCAAACCTAAGCATTTTCCCCTAGAGCGTGCGCGCTTGCTTTTAGAAAACTTGATTGCCAGCCAGCAGCACAATCACTACAGTTTCCATTAAGAAACTGAATTGAAGGCTAAAAAGGGAGTCTGTGTTATGAATTACACACTCGGGCTTCACACCTCATCCTTAACGAATAAATCCTTGCGTTTCGCTCACATATTTCAGCTTTAATTAAACCTGTTTCCCCTTTGACCCTTACTCGAAGGGTCTTTTTTATGATTGAAACTTTTTTGAGTTTCTGTATAAAAATCTACCGTTCGGCTGTTTAAGGCGTCAAACTTGTCAGGCTTAATAGAAAGGAATGAACTAAAGGCTCAAGAGACTATGGCGGTCAGCGAAACGAACAGACAATTGGTGATTATTGGCGGAGCGGAAGACAAGCAAGGAGACTGCACAATTCTTCGGGAATTTGTGCGACGCTCTGGGGGAGTCAATGCTCGAATTATTGTGATGACAGTGGCAACTGAACTGCCCAGGGAAGTCGGCGAAGACTATATGCGAATATTCGAGCGACTGGGGGTTGAGGATGTTCGCATTGTTGATACCGTTGAGCGGGAAGATGCCAGTTCATCCACCTACTTAGAAGCAATTGAGAAGGCTACGGGTGTATTTTTTACCGGTGGCAATCAGGCTCGTATTACCAGTGTTCTGAGGGACACTGAGCTCCACAAGCTGCTTCACAAACGGCTGACTGAAGGGCTTGTGATTGGAGGCACCAGTGCGGGAGCCGCCATGATGCCGGATATGATGATTGTAGAAGGAGATTCCGAGACCAATCCTCGCATCGAAATTGTGGAAATGGAGCCGGGGATGGCATTCCTTCCAGGGGTCGTGATTGACCAGCATTTTGCTCAGCGCGGACGTATCGGACGCTTACTCTCCGCTGTGGCACAACAGCCGGTTAACTTAGGATTTGGGATTGATGAAAACACAGCCATTGTGGTGACTAATAATCAGATTGAGGTTGTTGGAGAAGGCGCTATTACCGTTCTTGATGTATCAGGAATTACTCATACCAACCTGGGTCAAATTTTAAAGGATGAAGACTTAGCCCTGTGTGGCGTTAAGCTTCATATCCTGCCCCATGGCTATCGCTTTGATTTGGCTTCTCGTCAAGCAATTGTTGAAAACAACGTTTCCACAACGAACGAAACTGACAGTCAACCGCAAGAGATGCCGTTAGTGGAATCGGCTTAGAGTATCGATTCAATCATCCAATTGGAGGAATAAGGTAAGGGGATGGGGAGATTATGGACATGATTCTTCCTATCTCCTCAAGAGGAACTATATTTTTTGCTCCATCCGCTGTTCTATCCAAGATTTTTACGAGTTTTTCTGGCTAGAGCCAAGCTAATTCCCATACACCCGGCTGCCATTACCGGGTAACAGCATTAGCATCCTGGGATTAATCCGCTGTCCCACAGTGACTTCAATTTCTCCATCCCAGTCCTCGATGGAAAGCACTTGGTCATTGCTGCCTCGATAGTCAAAATATTGACAATGTTCTCCTGTGCGCCTTAAGGTGGTGCCGATGCGAGTCATGGTTGCCATGCCTGACTCCACACAACGGTAAGTTTCACCGGCAAAGGTGAGTTGCTTAGGGGGTTGCTGGCTAACTTCCAGTTGAGTCGTCGGTTCTAGTAAGGCCACCTCAACACGGTCATCTTCATCGACAGAAAGCCAACGAATGCGATCCCCATCTTGAAGGAGATACTCAAACCAGGTATATTCATTATCCTCATAGGTGAGGCGTCCTTCCACAACCCAATCCGTATCCATATACTGCACAATATCCCCAATTTCCAGGGTAAACACCGTGCGCTCTACAGGTGGCAGATTCCGACTGCCGTCAGTGCCTGGTAGGGCACCCCGTTGCTGAAGTACAAACAGGACAATTCCAGCACTCACAATGGCAATGATTCCAATCCAAACAAATAGCATATTTAGTAAGCCGCCCAGCGAGGGTCAGACTGGTAGCGTACAATCACGGGGTGGGAGAGGCGATTGACCTCAACATTCCCTAATTTGACATCCCCCGGTAGCTGGAACAAAGTGTGCAGCATGGGTTGAGTCAGAAAACGAGTTGGCACTGATAACTTTAGGCTGTCTGATTGAATCGACTTCCTCGACGCCAATACAAAACCCCAAGGGCCGAAACTAGGGACATCCACAACATAGGGATGTACGGATAGTCCCACATCTGCCAGCGTTGCCGCAATACAGCTAAAGACTTTGGGTGCAAAAAAGGGACTAGAAGCCTGAGTCACTAAGACGCCTGTATCTGCCAGTCGGGACAAAAGACGGCGGTAAAATCCTTCGGCATAAAGCTTGGCAATAATCTCCTGATCGGGGTCGGGAAAATCAGCAATAATTACATCAAAAGTTTCGTTCAGGGCGGGTGCACTCACAAAAGCATCGGCAAATAACACCTCCACACGAGGGTCAGCAAACGCCTTGGCATTCACCTGTACCAACTGGGGGTGATGGCGTGCCAAGTTCACAACGGCAGCATCTAGATCAATCAGCACTACCCGTTCTACCTCTGGCCACTTCAGCACTTCCCGCAGTGCCATCCCATCACCAGCACCGAGCACCAAAACCCGGCGCTTCCCCGTACTGGCACTCATGGCCGGATGCACTAAGGCTTCATGGTAGCGGTATTCATCGAATGTGGAGAATTGCAAATCGCCGTTGAGGAAGAGGCGCACATCGTTTGCCTGTCGTGTCAAGACGATACGTTGATAGGGGGATTGGATGCGGGTGATAACGGGGGCGTTATAAAGCGTGTTTTCCAAAGCATTGCTGATGGGTATGGATAACGGGGCTAAGGCACACAACAGAACACCGATTAATAACCCTATGCGTCCCCAGAAGCGCAGTTTGGGAAATCGCCACCCGATCGCAAATACCATAAAAGCAGGTAAAGCGCCCAAAACAAAGGCCGTGGGAAACATCCCAATCAGCGGTAGCAAAAGGACAGGAAAGGCGAGGGAACCTAACAGTGCACCCACATAATCCAGCGCTAAAACACCAGCTAAAGCCTCACGCACACCTTCCTCTAGTTCCAGCATCCGTGTCAGCAACGGCACTTCCAGTCCGGCGAGTATTCCCAGCACAATCGTGACGAAGAATAAACCCAGCCAGATAGAACCATTGTTGACAAACAGAGCAAACAGTCCTAAAGGCAAAACAGCCGTGAGGGGGGCAATCAGCAGTTCTATTTTGACAAAGGCTAACAGGAGTTTGCGTTGTAGAGACTGGGAACTGCTATCTACGGCAATGAACTGACTCAGGTAAGAACCGATACCCATGGCCGCTAAGAAGACGCCAACCGAGACGCCATAGGCTAAAGCTTGATTGCCAACGAGGTAACTGGCAAGGGTTCCCAGTAGGAGTTCTACTGCCAGTCCACAGCTAGAGGAAACAGCCGCAGCCGCGAGGAGTAGCCAACGTTGGTCGCGACGGAGAGAGGGACGCCGAGGATGAGTTGGAGATGACTCGACTTCTGGGCTGTTAGGTGGGATTGCGTCTTGCATCGTCTATTTTCCGGTACTCGGACCGCCCCCTCGAAAGTTACCATAAGCTGAACGATTGGGAAGGGGGTCCCAAGTGCCTCGGTAGTAATAACCAGAGATGTAGGTGCTATGCCGGGGCCAGTAGTTGCTCTGTCTTTCTTCTCGCAGAGTGAGGGCTGAGCGCTGAGTATAACTGGCGGTAATGGTAAATAGCGCGATGATGAGCGTGGCGGCTGTCAAAATCTTAGTCAACATGGCAGGAATGTGTATTTTGCAAAGGGGTATCACAATACTTTTCGGTTAAGACTGGATTCCGCCAACCCTGCTGTTCCAGAGGGGTTAAGAAATATCTGGTTTCCCTTTTTCAGCCAGAGCTAAGCGTGAGGATGAGCAGAGTAAAGGGGCTATTGCGAGGTTGAACATGACTAACCGAGAAGTGTTGAGCGGTGTCACGGAACAGTAAAATTGTGTGTTCTCATGCCGGGGGACTATCCTGGGGAAAACCGGATGCTGGACTCATGGATGAGTCAATCTTTACAACCTCGACGCTTTTCAGAGTACGGGTACCATCACGGACGGTGAGCGTTGTGCTATCGACAGGCGCATCGGGCAAGACTTCCACATGGAAACCGTAGGAACTGCGGGGTTCCAAAATGAAGAATGTCTGTAAACGACCCGTGGCTCCCTTAATCTTGTCTTCGTCTTTGTTAAAGCTGAGATGCACAGGAAAGGAGCGAGTATAGATTTGTTCGCCATAGGGGTCGTTCAGCCAGAGGCGAACCTCTAGTTGGGGTGGGGAGGTTGCGTCGGAGGCGACATCGACGTTGACGCGCACCAATCGACCCGCTCCACCGACTGTAGCGCGCTCGCTGGGGTCGCTATCCTGGATAGTTTTGGCGATCGCTTTTTTGCCCGTGAGTGGAGTGGCGAATAAGGCTAGAAGAGCCAGAGATGAAGTGCCAACCAAACCTGCCCACAGATAGCGTGTATCTACAGCGCCATTTTGCACGATGACTTCAAACGGCACGGGTTGATCTAGTTCTTGCCCCGATGCATTGCCATACTCCAAAACGGCAATCGTGATCGTCACCGTTTCATCCTGCTTGGCACGGACATCAAGTCCTCCTAACAAGTCTTCTTCTTGCCAACTACCAGACTCCCCCTCCTCATACCAAGTGCCGGATTCGTTCCAGGCTTGTTTCATAGCAGAGGCGAAGGGCTTACCTTGGCGATCGAGTAGCTGAATTTCGTAGGTTACCCATGTGTTTGCTGGAAGCAATGCTTTGACTTCGACGCGAAGCGCACCGATCATTTGCCGCCGGATGGTAAGTGGTGCTAGTTGAACGGGTTCGTCTTCGCTGGCATTGACAGTTGTCGATAGCAGTGTTCTCTGGAATGAGGCGGCACTGAGCAAGGCTAAAAACACCAGGAGCGCTGCCGCCAGAGCCATATAGGGCCAGGGGTCGATAAAGCGAGTGGTGCGCTGAGTTTGGATAGTCACTGGCTTTGGTTCTTTGTCTATAAATGATTATCTACACGGTGCCAACAGGGATTTCCAGAATAGCATCGTGATTACTGAGTTAATTTGTGCAAGCGACTTACAACCTGTAGGAGTAGGGTGGGTTGTAGTGCATTAACGTTAGGATGTTCGAGCTTGTACTGACCGAAAGCGCGATCGGCGAGGTCGCTACCTTAGTAAGACAGACCAAAACCTGATTCTCGATACTGTGGAACAACAATAGAAAGTTATGGAACACCAGAACAAGCTGCGAAAGCTTTAGTTACCTATCTCTTCGTTAGTTATTTTTGGAAATTCATTACTATTTTTTAAAAACAGTGTTGAATTGTTCTGACCTTTGTTGCCATGACTCTATATTCGCGAAAATCAAATCCTAACCTTCCGCTAACACCTTTAAACGCTCTCGATTTAACAACTTAATCCTCGAACCATCGATCGCAATCAACCCATCCTGACTCATCTTGGCAAACACCCGTGATAGAGTCTCTGGAATCGTCCCCAAAAAAGCGGCTAATTGAGTCTTCGTCATATCGAGTTCCACCTCCTCACCCTTGCCGTTGCGCTCGCTTAAATACAGCAAATAGACCGCCAGTCGTCCTGGTACTTCCTTAAACGAAAGGTTTTCAATAATTTGAGCCATTCGGCGCAAGTGACGGGCGGAAACAGCTAACATCGCGATCGCTAAAGTCGAGTGTTGCTCTAGAAGTGCCAAAAAAGCGCTTCGAGGGAAGAACAACAGCTCACTTTTCTCGACAGCAGCCGCAGAAGCGGGAAAACATTGACCATCAAATACTGGCACCTCGGCAAAATGGTCTCCAGCTCCGAAAAAGTGTAATATCTGTTCTTTGCCGTCATTCGAGAGTTTGTAGACTTTGACTCTCCCCAACTTGACCACAAAAAATCCTCTGCCTTCATCTCCTTCCGCAAAAATTACCTCACCTTTGCGATAAGTTTTGGCGATCGCAATCTGGGCTAAGGCATCGAGTTGATCTTCAGGTAGACCTCGCCACAGTTGGATATTAGCGATAAATTCTCTAAGTGCAGATGATTTATCGCTCACTATTTCTGTATCTTTGGTTTTATTCACATCTCGCATTTGATGTTCTCAATCGTCGTTTACCACCAGTGTCTCCAAACTTGACTTAAGTCAAGGCGCTTTCCTTTTACCACTCCTAGAGTAGGCATAGATGAGACAAGAAGGAAGTGAGCTATGTTTTGCAGCCAGTGTGAACAAACCGCCAGAGGACAAGGATGCGAACAATGGGGCGCTTGTGGTAAAAGTCCAGAAGTCGATGCATTACAAGATTTGTTGACCCACTGCCTGCGAGGACTAGGGGAAGTTGCGATCGCAGCGCATCAGTTGGGTATCCGCAGCCGCGAAGCCGATATCTTTAGCTGTGAAACGCTCTTTTCTACCTTAACGAACGTTAACTTTGACCCAGAGTGTTTTGTCCAGTATATTCAGCGGGCGATCGCACTACGTGATGACTTAAAAGCAAAAATCCAGCTCACTGGCATACCCGTAGAATTTACTAATCTCTCATCCTTCCAACCTGCTGACACTTTAGAAGCCTTAGTCCAACAAGGCAAGGATATCGAATTTGAGTTTATCAGCAGCTCTGCCAAAAACGTCGATATTTTCTCCCTCAAACTCACCATCCTTTATGGACTTAAAGGTATTGCCGCCTACGCCTATCACGCCCAAGAACTGGGTCAAGAAGATGACCGCGTTTATAACTTCTGCCACGAAGGTTTAGCAGCACTCGGTCGCCAAGACATCAACCTCGATGAGTGGGTCAACATGGCGCTGAAGTTGGGCGAAATCAACCTGCGAGTCATGGAACTCCTCGACGCAGGCAACACCAGCACTTACGGTCATCCTGTCCCCACCCCGGTTCCCCTCAATGCCAAACAAGGCAAAGCCATCCTGATCTCTGGACACGACCTTAAACACCTGGAAGAACTGCTCAAACAAACCGAAAATACGGGAATTTCCATCTACACCCACGGGGAAATGTTACCTGCTCACGGCTACCCCCGCTTAAAGCAGCAATACCCCCATCTTTACGGACATTACGGCACCGCATGGCAGAATCAGGTGCGGGAATTTGCTCAATTCCCTGGGCCAATTGTAATGACCACCAATTGCTTGATGCCGCCTCATGATGCTTACAGCAACCGCGTTTTCACCCTTGGGCCTGTTGGTTGGCCTGGACTCAAGCACTTGGAAACCGATGACTATACATCCGTGATCCAACAAGCGTTAGAACTACCAGGATTTACGGCAGATGATGAACCACGCCAAGTCGTAACCGGTTTTGCTCGCAACGCCGTCCTGAGTGTGGCGGGTGAAGTGATTGAAGCCGTCAAACGCGGAGATATTCGCCACTTCTTCTTAGTCGGCGGTTGCGATGGTGCCAAGTCAGGACGCAGCTACTACAGCGAGTTTGTGGAAAAAGTGCCTCAAGATTGTGTGGTGCTGACTCTCGCTTGCGGTAAGTTTCGCTTCTTCGACAAAGACTTAGGAGACATTGGTGGTATTCCCCGCTTAATGGATGTGGGTCAATGCAACGATGCTTACTCCGCGATTCAAATTGCTCTAGCGTTGGCGAATGCCTTCAATGTAGATGTGAATCAGTTGCCCTTGTCCATGATTCTCTCTTGGTACGAACAGAAGGCTGTATCGATTTTGCTGACACTACTGTATCTAGGAATTCAGGATATCCGCTTAGGGCCAACTCTGCCAGCCTTTATTTCTCCGAATGTGTTCAAATTGCTATCGGAAAAATACAACCTTAAGCCCATTACAACGCCAGATGAGGATTTAGCGGCTTGTCTGGGTTAGGGGATTGGGATATACACGGCTCAAACATCGGATTGCACCGCTTCTGACGCTGGTAGAGAGAGAGCATCCCGAATTTGTCGAGTCACATTTTTCGCTCCCCTGAATCCCCCCGATGTCTTGGGGGGAAATCATTTTTATGGAGCCAATATTAGGAGCGAAAAGAGCAGCCAGTAACCTGTACTAACTCCCCAGTGTCACATTCTCAGGGAAACAAACTCTCGTACCCCCTAAGCCACAATACCCACCTGGATTTTTGGCGAGATATTGTTGATGGTAGCCTTCTGCGTAGTAAAACTCAGGAGCCGCGATAATTTCTGTTGTAGTCTTCCCAAAACCTGATGCTTTTAGAGCTTGCTCATAGGCGTCCCGCGAGGCTTCAGCCAATTTCTTTTGGCTTTCGGAATAGACGTAAATTCCCGAACGATATTGAGTGCCAACATCATTTCCTTGACGCATTCCTTGGGTAGGATCGTGGCTTTCCCAGAAAGCTTTTAAAAGTGTTTCGTAACTAATGACTTTTGGGTTAAACACCACGTAGACCACTTCATTGTGACCCGTCATGCCCGAACAGACTTCTTTGTAGGTGGGGTTTGGAGTGACTCCGGCTGCATAGCCAACAGCGGTGGTGAAAACCCCCTCAAGCTGCCAAAATTTGCGTTCTGCTCCCCAGAAACACCCCATACCAAACATTGCGATTTCCATTCCCTCTGGATAAGGAGGCTTGAGGGGATTACCGTTGACAAAGTGATGAGCAGGTACTGGCATGGCTTCTGCCCGTCCCGGCAATGCCTCTTGGGAAGAGGGAATACTGTGCTTTTTACCAAATCCAAATAGCATCGTTAACTTTAACTCTGATTTTGAGATAATTATTTACCTTCCTTAATAATAGCTTGTCTCCTTGTTCTGGAGGGTTACACAATTAACCGAGGTCATGCATCCCATCATTGCTCCCTAAAGACAAGACAGGGGCACGATGAAGATTACCGTACCCCAGAAACTATATGCTTGCATTCGATTTAAAATCGCTAGAATTAGCGATCGCGATATGAAAAACTGCACCCTCGCCTACTAACCAGATAAAATGTCGTAAATCTCCGCCAGCAGGGATGTTAACGGATGAGCTTACGGAGAAAACTCGATAGCCGCCACTCTACTCGTATTGATCACTGTTCCCTGTCTACCAACATTCCCGTGCTGGAAAAACAAGCAGGCGAGTAAAATAAATCCTAACAGGGACAAGCTGAACTCGACAAAAACCGGGAGAGTAATAGTACGTTCCATAAAAACCTTGCGCTCATAACCTAGAGCGATCATTCATCAACAGATCCACGACTAGGTTTAAGGAACTCTGGTTGTGGTCTACCTACCAAGATATAAGTACAGGTACCTGAATACCTCAGTAAATTCTCGGAACTTATCATCTATCCAATGGACTAATTCTAGGAGAATACCCTGAGGACATTTGCTCAACTGTGTTGCAAGCCGACTAAACTGGTTGGTAATGTGTAAAGCGCTCTTAGCGCCTTGCTCTTCCCCGACTGCCTTACTAACCAACCCTTAGAGATTGCAAATTTTGGCGATGACAGATGCTCCAACGATTAAGCTTGATCAATTTTTGAAATGGGTTGGTGCCGCCCAGACGGGTGGTGAAGCTAAATTAATGATTCAAGGTGGCGAAGTGCAAGTGAACGGCGCTACCGAGACTCGACGCGCCCGAAAATTGGTAGAAGGGGATGCCGTCATGGTGAACCGACAAATTTACAAGGTACAGTTTCCCTGAGTTCAGCTAAGGTTATGACGCGTGAGAAATGCCAGGGAGGGAGATCAACAACCAGTCTTGTTGCCAATCTTGGGTATTTGTTTCAATGTCCATCGGGTTCGGATAACTGCCAAAGTTGGATTTCATAACAAAGATGCTGCTCAAACAGCTGACGTGCCTCTAAGCCTTCCACAACCAGCTTTTTCACCCAGCGACGAAAGATCCAGCGCAGAAGTTGGTGCAACGGCGGAACCGTGATCGCAATCAAATCTGCAATATAGTTGATCGTGTTCATGCCAAATCGGCGGAAAGTGTCAACATACAGATCGATTGTTGGCACAATTTGGGCAGAAATATCCTCAGATTTGACTAAACTGAACCCAGCCTGCATTAATGCTGCATGAAGCTCTGTGACAACATGACAGTTAGAAAAAATTCCTTCCTGATAACTGGCATCAGAGCGCATCATATCAGCAAGTAGAAGGTAGCCACCACCGCTAAGAAGATTGGCTGCACCTCGCGCAATATCGACAGCAGCCATATACTGGCTACTTTCACTCAACAGGATGAGATCATAGGGGTGGGTTGCCTTGAAATTTTCAAAGTTCGTTAGGTGGAAGATGGCCTGACCGTAGGTACACTTGAGAAACCGCTCTTGTTGGAAAGGATCGGGTGCGAGTCCTTCAACGACAAAGCCACGCTCAAGCAGGTAAGCTGCATTTCCCCCAATACCACAGCCAACATCCAACACCGTATGAGTCCCTGGGGGAATGAACTCCAATAGTTTAGCTGCATAAGCTTCCTGAGCAATGCGTAGCCGTCCAATCGTTAGTTCCTCTGCGGGAACAGGTAAAGTTTCCCAATACCCATAATGAAGATAAGGCGAATCTGTCAGCCCCAGGTAGTAATTAAGCGCTGCATTTTGGTAGCGAGTTACTTTTGAAATAGAGATTGATTCTGGCTTCTGCATTAAGAAAATTGGGTAAATTTTAGGATCTCAGGCAGGGTTGAAATTCTTCCCAGCGATTGCCTACCTGTTCATAACATTCAGCCGGAGAAATTGCCAAATGTTGTAACAAATTAATATCGATTTGACCATTACCGCTAACGAGAAACACGATGGATTCATTGGGATCATAAGTAGCAATGATCTGGAGGATATTGGAAACAGCAGTTTGATCTAATTCTAGGGGTTCAAAATAAGCGGATGCCTGTAGTTGGGAAACAAATTGCAAGTCATACTCTACATGATCCACGCTCCAATTGACAGAGCCGTTTATAGGCGTCTCTACTTGGCAAACAAGGATGCCTCGTCCTACGTTTAAAAAGCCCTCCCAGGCTGTGTAGCCGATCGCCAAAATATTCTGGTGAATAAACAAGTTCTGCCAGTAGCCAAAACTGCCCTGCCAGACACTATCTTGGATTCGCATTCGCTTTCTCCCCTGTCCCTGCACTGGCTAGACCCAGTTTAGCAATGTATTCTTTTATCATTAAATATAACTTTTGTCAATAGGTAGTTCCTGCTGTGATTTTTGCTAACGATAACCCTTTTGCGATCGCCCTCTTCGCGACTCCTCAGGAATTTCTACAATTAATCAAGATATATTAAATAAGCGATCGCGGCATGGATTGGCAAGAAGTATCAAGTAGTTGGGTTTTAATTCCTCCACGTCCCAAAGGGATTGTGCATTTTCTGGGAGGCGCTTTCGTAGCGACAGCCCCCCAAGTAACCTATCGGTGGATACTAGAACAATTGGGGCGTCAGGGGTATGCTGTGATTGCAACGCCGTTTGTGAATACGCTGAATCATACAGCGATCGCACGAGATGTACTCAACCAATTCGAGACAACGCTATACCGCTTACAGGCAAAATCTGTTTTAAGTAAACGCTATCTGCCCATCTATGGTATGGGACACAGCATGGGTTGCAAATTGCATTTGCTGATCGGGAGTCTGTTTTCAGTGGAACGTGCGGGGAATATCTTGATTTCCTTCAACAACTATCCAGCCAAGCGTGCCATTCCTTTTATTGAGCAGATTAATCTCAATCCCACCTTCGAGATCGAGTTTACACCCTCACCCATAGAAACCAACGAGCTAATTGCTGAGCGCTACCAAGTCCGCCGCAA
The DNA here is from genome assembly GCA_039962225.1 of Microcoleus sp. AS-A8. NCBI lineage: Bacteria > Bacillati > Cyanobacteriota > Cyanophyceae > Oscillatoriales > Microcoleaceae > Microcoleus > Microcoleus sp. AS-A8. Next base: position 304,836 of record JAMPKV010000005.1, on the reverse strand, counting down.
TCTACTCATTAAATTTACCAACGATGACATTGACCAAACAGCTAGCTTAATCCAAGTCCTGCAACAACGCTTCCCCGATATGGTTGGAATGCGAATGCTACCGGGCAATCATTTAACTCCCTTAGGGCAAGATGTTAGCTGGAAAACGGGAGATGTTTTTACTCCCTTTGACGCGATTGGTCAATGGATGAAACAAGAAGTGTATCGTGACTTGAATCAGTTGCAACGAGAAATCCTGCGATGGCTAGAGCCTTTTTCAGCTACCTGAATTGTCCCGTTTAGGCTTTGTAAAGTGTAATTCACGTCCGTCATTGCAACAAACCAGCCAACCCTAACTTCAGCTTTATTGCAGTTCAACAAGATGTTGCCAGCCTTATGCGTGAGTCAGATTATTTCTGTTGGCCTTGAAATGAACTGAGATTGAACTCCAAAAACGCTGCGCCCCTCTGCGTGACCCTTTCCGATCTCTGCGTTAAAAAACATAGTATTGGGATGCTAACGAATTCTATCTCACTGGTGTGAACATCCCCTTGATGCTCTACTGGGAAAAAAACGATCGCATAACGACATGATTGTTGTTAGCGATCGTCAACCTCGTACTTTCTGTGTAAGGCTGGTACACAAAACCCCTAACACCGAGTGTCCGTTAGGCGATTAACTTCGCTAATACTGTGGTCAACTTATTACCCAGTTGTTCAACCGCCGTCTGTTGCATCGAGTCTTTCAACTTGCCATCGGGATCAAATGCCTCATAGGCTTTAGAAATGGCCTTCTGATCTGGTAATACCAAAACGCCAATACTGCTGAGAATGGAACGGACATGAGTTAAACCACGTAAGCCTCCTAACGCTCCTGGTGAGGCACTCATCAAGATAGCAACCTTATCTTTAAAACAAGCTAACATTGACTCTCCTGGCTCTGGACGCGATGCCCAATCGATCGTATTTTTCAGCAGTGGCGTAATCGAGCTATTGTACTCCGGTGCTGCAATCAACAAGCCTTGATGGGCAATCATCAGTTGCTTAAAGGTTTTGACATGAGTGGGAATCCCCTCTTTGGCTTCCAAGTCTTCGTCAAATAGCGGCATCGGTAAATCGCGCAAGTCTATATAAGTTACTTCTGCGCCTGCTGCCCGAGCTCCCTCGGCGGCAATCTTCACCAGTGTTTTGTTGTACGAAGCTTCACGAGCACTGCCTGCAAAGGCCAAGATTTTAGGTACGTTTGTCATGGTTGACTCCTGAAATTGGTTTGGAATAATACCTATTGGGTTTGAGTTTGACACATATTCACTGGGATGAGATAGAAGCGGCTCGCGTGCGTTATGGGAAAGGAAGCGATCACTAAAGTTGGCCGAGTTACAACCGTTGCGGGTTGTGGATGGTTCGATTGTGACTGTTCACCTGAAACAGACGATAGGCGCTGGCGATCGCTATTTCTTACAATTTTGTTGGGATTCGTCCTGATGCAGTCAGAGTTTCCACGAATAAGGGAATGGTAGATGCACCCTGATTAAATCCCTGGCGAACACGCTGGGGGTTTTTATTTGTGGGTGATTGGCTGACAAGGATTTGCTAGCATCCTGGATTACGGTCGTCTAAAATTTAAATTGGTGCAAAACATCTGGCTCAAATAATACGACTTTTTGATGTTTAGGAAATTCTCCCTGGATAAGCCTGACAGCAACTTGACCAATAGTTTCACTAAATATAATCTGCTTGAATAAAAGATTATTGGTAAAAGACATGAGGTGAAAAGCCGTACCACATTCTCCTTCCCAGCCAAAATCTACATTGAGTTTGATATGGTGCATTTCATGAATGCAGCGAAAAATAAGATTTATTTCTGAGCCTAACAGTTCTGAATTGTTAAATAAGCGAGTCACCAACATTTTTCCTTGGCGAACATCAGCATGAATATCTTCTAATGATAATTCTGGCCCCCTAAAGTAAGGTTCAAATTCAACATATTGAAAATCTATTCCCTGCAATTCTACCTGTGCTAGATCGATAATAAATTGACGAAAATTCTTGACTACAGAAGAAGACATATCATAGCCTGGAGAAGCCACATAATGCCGAGAAATGTCTTCAATATTCATGAGAGATATATCCATAGATGCTGCTAGATGTTTCACTGACCCATTTGTTGTTCTCTTCAGCTCTTGCCAAACAGGGTCATTTTTAACATCATTTAATTGTGGGGCTTCTAAGGAATAAAATCTTCGAGGTAAATACGGAAATTGAGTTTCAGTTTTTTTAAATCGTGATGAAATTACTAAGTAAAACCGTAATTTTACGTAGATAATCTGCCTGGATATGGCTGATAGAAATCTGCGTCTATAAACCCTTAACTTTGATATGTCAATAGTAGTGCTGAGTCCAGCGATTAAACTGGAAAGGAAACCCGTCAAGATGGAGTTCATCAAGTGACAGGAACGAAGAAACGTTAAAAGTTAAGAGGTTTCAAGAGTTGAGGATTCGCAGATTGAACATTGACAGTTTTTAGACAGATCAACATTTAACCCAACGCCTAGCGCTGGGTAAACAGCATCAGCTACACTGTCTAACTTTCAACTTTTCAATCTGATGTTTACCACATACCCGTTGAATTTACAGTAGCTTATCTAACTATTGATGATGGTTGCATAACCACTGGAGCATGAGCTGATTTACAGCCTCCGGTTTCTCATCGTGGGGACAGTGACCGGCGTTGGCAATGCTAACAAACTCAACATCCTTACCTGTCTCACTCTGCTGTTGGTAGATTGCCGCACCAGCAATTGGCGTCCAAGGGTCATTTTCTCCCCAAATGACCAAGAGGGGATGCTCTACTTTGGGTAACAGTTCTGTTGGAGAAGGGCCTGGAGGGGCGGTGAGAACGGAAGCGAATACTCGTTGAGCACCAGGGTCACAAGAAGGTGTGTATATTAAGTCTACGAGTTCCTCGGTAATGGCTTCGCGATCGCGGTAGACTTGCATCAGGGTACGGCGAATACGCGGTTTCTGGCGAATGAGGTTAAACAGGAGTGGCCCTGTAACTTGAGAACTGACAAACTTTGTAAACATTCCCATGACTAAACGTAAGGGAAGAGTGAACTCATCCGGGCGGTGATTGAGTCCACCGGCACAGTTGATTAAAACGCCACCGGCAGCTATTTCCGGCTCATACGTCACTACCATCAAACTGAGGAGAGCACCGATAGAGTTACCGATAAATACAGTAGGTTCCTGGATATGGGCGTGCCAAAAATCTTTTAGCTGTTGCTGCCACAACTCTAAGGTATAGTCCAATGCGGGTTTATCTGAACCGCCAAATCCCAGCAAGTCAATTGCAAACACCCGGTAGCCAGCTTCTGCGAGTACCGGAATATTTTTGCGCCAATGACCAATCGATGCGCCAAAACCATGAATCAGCACTAAAGGCTTACCAGTACCCATTACGGTGTATTGGATTTGATGGCCCTGCCATGTCCAAACGTGCTTTTCAATAGTATTTGTCGATATCAGGAGTGGAGTTGTCACGGAACTTCATGAAGATTTTTTTAACTCCTTCTAGGATAACCAAGTTTTATGAAGATTCTTAGTGGAGATAGGATGCCGCGATTTCTTAACCTCTACTCTGAAGCAAGTGAGGCTCAACAGTATCTAATGCACTGGATATGACCTTCCGCCACATTGTGTCATAGCCTTAGCATAAGTCTGCGTTTGCTGCCATGGGGCAATCACCCCATTTTGTATTACAGTGTATAGCAGCAGGAGCCTTAATCGACTTGATCGGGCAATCTACTCTCCTTTGTGTATTACGCCTAGGGAAAGCAGAAGTGTGGCTTTTAGGGACTAGGGCAATCACCCCGCGTCCTGTATTACACTTAACTCGGTAAAATGAGTTTTGGCGGTAGCGGGAACGTGAAAACTCTGAGCGATAGGGAGTACTTGTTCTGATTCCCTCTGCTCACTATTGCTTCTTGTAAGTACCATAACCCTGCTATCTGTGTCTGGTGCAATGCTTTCTTTATCAGGAGAATCTACATGGGCTTAACAGACCGCAGTCGATTAGGTGGCATCAAAAGTAGACAACAACGCCTACAACGAAAGCTGGAAAAGATCGACCAAAAACCTCAATCCGTTTCTACTTCAGCGTCAGAGATTATATCTGTATCTGATGATTCATCGGCTCAGAAAAATGCTTGGGAAAAATATATGTTTGCCAAAGCTATTTATGAGGAAACCAGAGAGATGGAGCATTGGCTATACATGCAAAAGTGTATTTCTGAGTACGAAAAAACCTTGAAGTCAAAGGTCAACATCAAAGCTTAATGAGGACTGGGTAACTAGAGCTTTTCTAGGATTCAGATTTAGGCTTGTAGCGTAGCACCTTGATCAAAATCTTAATACTTGCTTTTTTTGACTTTTATGGCCTTAAAAAACACTTCCATTGGGGTCGCTGAAAGACTGTTGTAAAAGCTAAAAGCTGAAGTCTGAGGGAGGGAATCAGGAGGCTATAAAGCTGGAGCATCCGTATTATAGCCTTCTTAAATGAGCCAAGAATAGGATTCGCTTCTAGGAAAATTCGTAATACAAGCGTAAGATTTTTGAGGACGTATCAAATAGATAATCTGTGTTACCAGAGATTGTGAGATCACACCTCCCTAAAGACTAGCTTCTCACTGACATACCTCAGCTAATAGAGAACTAGACAACCCCTGACAACGGTGAGTAAACCCGCTTGTTTTTGTTGAGATTTATTAACATAATAAAAGGGAATTTAAAAAAAATATTCTAATATTTACAGGATATGGCTTTATCTTCACATAATATTCACATTTCCTGACTAATG